>JAHDCZ010000186.1 GCA_020629615.1 Saprospiraceae bacterium | reverse complement strand
ACCCCAAAAAAAGAAAAAAATGCCACCCAGCTGCAGCGCAGCGAAATCCAATACCCCAAAAAAAGAAAAAAATGCCACCAAGCTCCATAGGAGCGAAATCCAATACCCCCTCTTCATGTATAATAATCCTTTTTTAGGTATCAATACTACATGAACCCATACCCACATAACACAAATACCATAAAATCTTGGGCAGAAGCCGATCGACCTCGCGAAAAAATGATCCGCTCCGGCCCCAAGCAATTATCAACTGCTGAATTGCTAGCCATACTTCTCGGAAGTGGTAATCGCGAAATGACAGCGGTAGATCTCGCGAGGTTTATCCTCAAGTCTAGAGAGAACAATCTAAACCAACTCGCAAAATGCCAGGTGAAAGACCTCACCAAATTTAAAGGCGTAGGCGAAGCAAAAGCAGTAACCGTGGTCGCCGCAATGGAATTAGGACGTCGAAGAAAAAATACAGAATTCTCCAAAAAGCAACAGATTACCACAAGTTTCGACGCCTTTCAAATCATGGCAGGTACCTTACAAGACCTAGCGCATGAGGAGTTTTGGATTGTTCTCCTCAATCGAGGCAATCGTGTACAACAAAAAATCAAACTGAGTACTGGTGGCATAGCAGGTACCATCGTGGATGTCAAAATGATTATGAAAACTGCCATTGATCATTTATCCTCATCAATCATATTATACCACAATCATCCGTCGGGAAATCTGAATCCGAGCCAACAAGATATCCATATAACAGATAAGTTGGTAGAGGCAGCCAAGTTGCTGGATATTAAGATAATCGATCACATTATTATAGCAGAAAACCAATACTATTCGTTTTTGGACGAGGGACGGCTGTAATTCGTCCAATTTCTAGCACTTAAAAAAACAATGAAACACTATTTCGGTTTAACTTGTGGACTCATTCGACTGCAGTCGAAAAAGAAAGACATTAAATCGTATGAAAGAAGTAAAGAGTTTGGATTGGAAAGTATTGTCGCGAATCATTGCGATGACAAAGCCTATTCGTGCTCTTTTCTACTCTACTATTTTCTTGGCGATTATATTGGCACCGATTAGTGTAGTCCGGCCGTATATCGTCAAAGAAATGATTGATGTTAATATTCTAAATAATGATATGGTCGGTTTGAGGTTTACGGCTATGATCTACATCGGTTTTGTTTTGTTGAATGTGGTGCTGCGTTATTTTTTCATCTACTCAACCGCGCTCGTGGGTAATTCGGTGGTAAAAGATTTTCGAGTGCAGGTATTTCGTCACCTTTCCAGCCTTCATCTTAGTTTTTTTGATAAGACGCCGGTGGGTACTGCGACGACTAGAACCATTAACGACATCGAAGCCGTCAATACCACCTTTTCTCAAGGGATCATTACGATTGTTGCGGATGTCTTATCCATCTTTGCGATTTTGGCGATTATGTTTTATACGAGCTGGCGATTGGCGATTATCTGTATATTGATTATGCCTCCTTTGATTTTGGCTACTTATATTTTTAAAGAGAAAGTAAAGTCAGCCTATCAGGTGGTGAGAAACCAAATCTCTAAGATGAACGC
Organism: Saprospiraceae bacterium; assembly: GCA_020629615.1. GTDB lineage: Bacteria > Bacteroidota > Bacteroidia > Chitinophagales > Saprospiraceae > JAHDCZ01. The sequence goes on along the minus strand of JAHDCZ010000186.1, from coordinate 2,324 downwards.
TTTTCTTCAGGAAAGAATCACAGGGATGAGAGTAGTGCAGATCTTTAATGCCGAAGATCAAGAAATGAAAAAATTTAAAGCCATCAATCGAGAATATACGCAAGCCAATTTAAATTCGATTTTCTATTATGCGATTTTCTTTCCCGTGGTCGAATTAATCACGGCAGTCTCTCTCGCTTTGCTGGTTTGGTGGGGTGCAAGAAGTTATGTTGAAGGTGCCGTGAGTTTTGGAGCACTCGTCGCCTTCCCAATGTACCTTAGCATGTTAGTGAGACCTATGCGTATGTTGGCCGATAAGTTTAATACGCTTCAAATGGGATTGGTTGCTGCGGATCGTGTTTTTAAATTGTTGGATAATAGTGCATTCATAAAAAATGAGGGAAAACTTAACATTGATCGCTTCGAAGGCAATATCAGATTTGACAAAGTGGACTTTTCCTACGATGGAGAAAATAAGGTGATTCATGATCTTAGTTTTGAAATAAAGCCTGGAGAGACCTTAGCGATCGTGGGAAGCACAGGTTCTGGAAAAACAACCATCATCAATATCTTGAATCGCTTTTATGAAATTCAAGACGGCTCTATCCAGATCGATGGAAAAGATATAAGAGATATTGAGTTAAATAATTTACGTCAACGCATTTCAATGGTACTACAAGATGTATTCTTGTTTAATGGAACTGTTTTAGAAAATATCACTCTAAAAGATGATAGTATCTCAAAAGAGCAAGTGATTGAAGCGGCAAAGATGATTGGAGCACATCGATATATCCAGGACATGCCTGATACCTACGATTTTATGGTCATGGAACGTGGTGGAAATTTATCAATGGGTCAAAGACAACTGATTTCTTTTGTGCGTGCTCTAGTTTGCGATCCAGATATTTTGATCTTGGACGAAGCGACCTCTTCCATCGATACAGAAACAGAGGCAGTCATACAGTTTGCTATTGAAAAATTGATCACTAAAAGAACATCGATTATCATCGCACACCGCTTATCGACCATTCGACATGCAGACAAGATTCTTGTAATGGAAGAGGGTAGAAAGAAAGAGCTCGGAACACATGAAGAGTTATTGGCGTTGGAAAATGGAAGGTACAAAGAACTATACGAAATGCAATTTGCAGAAGTTTTAAATGAAGCATCATGAGTTTTATAAATTATGACAACAGAGGCAATCAGCGAAATTCTACCAATGGAATGGTAGGCGCCTTGTTTCTGGTTTTATTTTTTGTTGCCCTGTTTTTTGTGGCAAGAGCCGTTTTTAATTTATTGGCTTTTGTGGCACCGATTCTTTTTATCTTAGCCTTAGTTCTTGACTACAAAGGGGTCATCAATTATGGTAAGTTTATTCTTAGATTGGTGAAGGAGCAACCTGCTCTAGGGATCATTGCAGGAATCTTATCTTTTGTCGGTTTCCCAGTGGTCTCAGGATTTCTGTTTTTCAAAGCGATTGGCAAGCGGATGATTAAATCAAAATTAAAAGAAAATCAATCGGAGTACGCTGAGTTTGAGGAAGTAGAGGACGAGGAAGATTTTCTAGAACTTCCTGAACTAGAAAAGCCCATCCAAGGTAGAACAAAGGATAAAAACACTTCATCCTCGGATGACATCAATGACTACGAACAGTTATTTGATTAAGCTTTTTTATACTGATGATCTATATCTTCTGGAGCCTTGTCTTAGCTTTTTCTTACGTAGCACTTCTGAGTTGGATTCGAAAGTATTGGCGTCAAAGTACGGAAGCAGAAATTGGTGATAAATATCAACCCTCTCATTTTGTTTCAGTGCTTGTGCCGATTCGAAATGAAGCGACAAATATTAAATCTTGCGTGGAAGGAATTTTGAATAACAATTATCCGAAAGCCTTATTTGAAATTATTATTATTGACGATCACTCGGATGACAACAGTGTTGAAATCGTAAGCTCCATCGAAGATGATCGGGTTTCTATTCTTCATTTAAAAGATTATCTGCAAGGTAAAAAGATCAACTCATTCAAGAAGGCGGCACTGACTTACGCTGTTCAACATGCCAAAGGTTCAGTTGTTTTGTGTACCGATGGTGATTGTGTTGTTGACAAAAATTGGATTAGGCATCATGCGTATCAGCACGAACGAAATCAAATGCATTTCGTGACTGGACCTGTTCAGTTTCATCTTGAAAATTCTGCCTTAGCAAAGTTTCAGTCCTTGGATATGTTGGGTCTGATGGCAATTACACAAGCAGGAATTAAATCCCAAAGATTTTATATGGCCAATGGGGCAAACATGTCGTTCAGTAAAGCCATGTTTAAGGAGTTAAATGTTTTTCAAGAAGAT
>JAHDCZ010000046.1 GCA_020629615.1 Saprospiraceae bacterium | reverse complement strand
TACTCGAATATTGAAAATTTCCGACAAATTGTAAATCTTCATTTGCTTGAAACAGAAGCTTATACATGATGTCATATTGTTTGTAAGCAGTTCCTATTTGAAGATTAGGATCCTCATTGATTTTAATCAGATCTTGCCCATTTTCAAATACTACGTAAGAGTCTCTTTTACCAAAATCGGGATAGTTTTTCCATCGGTTATTTCCTGAGCGCAGATCCCCAAAATCAGACTGTGTATAACTTAAGAGCTGTGCCCATTTCTTGTTTCCAATATTGATGTCCGCATGAATGGTCTTTTCCTGATTGGCTGTTGCGTATCTCGCGTATGAATTACTTTTAATATTCCATTTTTTGTTAGGGGATAATTGAAGTTTCGGGTCTCGACTTCTAAAATGAATGACTCCTCCCAGGGCATCACTTCCATAGGTTAAAGAACCAGGACCAAATATCACTTCGGTTCTTTCCATGAGGCTTTGATCAACAGTTATTGCATTTTGTAGGTGACCATTTCGGTAAATGGCATTGTTCATTCTGACTCCATCAACAACGAGTAATATTTTGTTGGCTTCAAAACCGCGAAGCACTGGACTACCACCACCCATTTGACTTTTTTGGACAAATATATTGCTGTGTTGCGCCAAAGCGTCTGCACTCGTTTGAGGATTGGTTAATCGAATTTCCTTCTGTCCGATGGACTGGACTTCAAACGGAATTTCATCTTTTTTGGCATCGGTTCGACCGATAATAATCACTTCCTCGATTTTATTGGCTTCAGGAAGCATTATAATTTTATAGTCTTGTTGCAACAGTTCTATTAAAGATTTTTCAATAGACTCATATCCCAAAAATTGAAAAGTAATTTTGGTGGAAGGCTTGAGTTTTGGTAAAATGATTTCACCATTAATATTGCTCACTTGCGTGAAGTTGCGACTTTCGTCGAATGCCAATACACCAGGTAAGATTTGTCCGTTTTCGTCGACAATTTTTATGGTCTGGGCATGAATCGCCAAGATGAAAAACAAACAAAATAAGGTACTAACTAATCTTTGGCAATTTGATCGTAAAACACGTTCCTTCATTCAATTTTGAGTTTTTCACAAAAATCTTCCCCTTATGATAGTTTTCTATAATTCGCTTTGCCAATGATAGTCCTAATCCCCATCCTCTTTTTTTGGTTGTAAAACCGGGTTGAAAAACAGTTTTGAAATTAGAAGGAGCAATTCCTTTTCCGGTATCAGATATATCAATGCAAATATAATTTTCTTCTTCGTAAATGTGTCCGCTTATCTCACCTTGACCATCCATAGAATCAAGAGAATTTCGAATTAAGTTTTCGATCACCCAATCAAACAAATGCTGGTTAATATTGACGGTTAAACTGGTGTTTTGTGGTTCTGGAAAATAAAATGATACTTTTCGAGCGGCACGTTTTTGCATATAGTTTTTGCACTTCTGCAATTCATCATAAATATTGGTCGTTTCTAATTTTGGATCAGATCCAATTTTCGAAAAACGATCAGCAATTAACTCCAATCGATTGACATCATTAGTTAGTTCGCCTACTATTTCGGATTGCTCCAAACTTAGGTTGGGCGTCATTTTTAAATGCTCGATCCATGCCATGATGGCGCTAATTGGTGTACCTAGTTGATGAGCTGTTTCTTTTGCCATTCCTGCCCAAACCTGGTTTTGCTCAGATTTCCTAGAAGTACTAAATAAATAATAACCCAAGACAATAAACATTCCAACAAGGAGAACTTGAAAAAGAGGGAAGTATTTAATCCTAGCTAATAATGGACTGTTGAAATAGTAAATGTATTTGGAATATCCCCGATTTTCAAGAGGTACTTTTCCAGCAGCCTTAAATTCTTCAATTTTTTTTCTCAAAAAAATGGAATCTTCATCTTTTTCTGGACCAAAATTGATCGCCATGAGGGTACCTTGATCGGACTCCAAAATACAAGGCAAAGAAAAGAAATCGCGAATCGTTTCCGCCAATTCGTAATCTGCATCATAATTCGGATCATTAAGAATTTTATCAATGGACATTTTAAAGAGAACAATATTTTTTTGTTCACTTTCTTCAAGCTTATTTGATAGATAGTTTGAATAGATAAGTGTTGCCAACAAAATCAACAATCCCACAGAGGCAAGTACAATTTTCCATCTTGATTTATGTTGATAAATTTCCATTTTGACAAAGACTTCGAGTCCAAAATTAGTAATGCTGTAAAGCAAATAAGAATAATGCTTATAAAAGATTGTCATTCTAGACGCTTCTCAATGCTTTAGTACTACTTTTATGTAGTTTTTGCAATGATATGAACGAACAAACAGTCAAAATTGATATTCGTAAATTAGAAAAGGACGATTTAAAAAAATTGTTTCTCGATTGGGGCGAACCAGCTTTTCGTGCCAAACAAGTCTATGAATGGATCTGGAATAAGTCAGTAACTGACTTTAAGGATATGAATAATTTATCCAAGGACCTTCGGGCAAAACTGGATGAAAATTTAGAAATACGTCCTATTCAATTGGATAAAATGCAAAAAAGCATTGACGGTACGTTGAAGAGTCGTTTTCGTTTGCATGATGGTCATTTGATTGAATCGGTTTTGATCCCTGTCCCAGTTGACGATCGTTATACAGTTTGTGTTTCGTCACAAGTAGGGTGTAGTTTAAGTTGTAAATTCTGCGCGACGGGAAAAATGAAGCGAGAGCGAAACCTCGATGCATCCGAAATTTACGACCAAGTTGTAGAAGTCAACAAACAATCCCTAGAACATTTTGGAAAACCTTTAAGCAATATTGTGTTTATGGGGATGGGCGAGCCACTATTGGCTTATCGCGAAGTGTTGCGGAGTATCGATATTATTAGTTCGCCTGATGGATTGGGAATGTCTGCTCGTCGTATCACTGTCAGTACTGCAGGAATTGCTAAGATGATCAAAAAACTAGCAGACGATAATCCCAAGGTTAAGTTGGCACTTTCTCTTCATGCAGCAGATGATCACAAACGAAATCAAATCATGCCCATCAACGAACAAAATAATTTGGAGGTCTTGATGGATGCTATGAAATACTTTTTTGAAAAATCAGGAAAACGAATTAGTTACGAGTACATTGCGTTCAAGAATTTTAATGATAGTATAGAGGATGCCAATCGACTTTTGAAGCTCTGCAGAAGTTTTCCTGTGATTATCAATATAATTGAATATAATCCGATTGATGGCGTGGAATTTATCAAATCAGAAGAGGATAGTATTAATCAATTTGCTCAACATCTAAGGGATAGAGGCGTCATGGTCACAGTTAGAAGAAGTCGAGGAAAGGATATTGATGCTGCTTGTGGTCAATTGGCAAATAAGGGTTGATAGTGGTTTTTGACTTTCGTCGAATGGGGGAATTAGATTCTTTTTTGATTTTTATTACGATCAAACAAAAGACCAATTCTGAAACCAAGTAAAGCAGCAAAATTATTATCTCCAAAAAGGTTTCCATGATTAATGTCTTCAAAATATGTTGGAAAATTTCCAGATCCTGTGCTTTCTAAGTGATCATAATAATAGTGTAAGCCAAAATATAAATCCAATGAGACAAGGTTTCGCAGAACCCACTGCTTCCCAAAATCAATACCCAAATGAATAACGGTTTGTTTTTCATGATATCCAGTCGCAGAAATAAAATTAAATTTTGATTCTTGGGTATACGCTATTCCTCCAGATAGTTTTCCGTAGCCGCCATGTAGCAAATGGTCAGGTAAATCTGGTTTGTTAAGGACGGCACTTATTTTCATTTTATAAGCCCCATCAATCCCAAACCCTTTGACAGATCGGTTACTTGTTCCATATCCAAAGAATTTTGGTGAAATTTCAAAACTTGTAAAAGGTCCCGTTGCTTGTTCGTAACTGATAATGATGACGTCAGAGAGCATTGAAAAGAAATCAAACTTAATACAACGCTTTTTATCATTATAAAAGATGTTGTCATCCAGAGTAGGAGCTACTTCTTGGATTATTTTACCATTCGATAATCTGATAGAGTCTAATTTTGCTCTACTGATGGTATAAAGAATTTCGCTATCATCATTGAGTTCGAGATAGCTTATTCGATCTTCAAAAATTTCTATAATTGTGCATTTGATACGGTCGCCATTTTTTAAGAGCAAAACATCTTGAGAACAGACCTTTGTGCATAAAGCACAAAAGAAAGATATCATTATGAGATATTTAAGAAGAATATTCATTACACGATAAAATACAAGCATTCGGCTACAGCCAAACCCTACTTACCATTATAAATATCCTTTAGAGCTTCCTTTGCCTTTTGTTTCGAAGTTTTTTTGGCAAAATTCATTTTAATGCCCGCACTTACCCACCTTCCGGGCATCCAAACTAAATTGGTTTCACGGTAATCGGTATCAAGGAGGTTCGAACCTCTAACAAAAAATTGAAATGACTTGAAATCATAGCTCACATTCGCGCTAAGCAAAGAATAATCGTCCAAATTGACACGGCTATTATATTTATACACCAAATTCAAGTTTAGATGATCCATCAGTTGAAACGATGGTTGAATGATAAGTTGATGTTCCAAATTTTCTAAAGCATTTCTCGAAAAAGCAAAATCGGTATCTTCAAAAGAAGCGTCTAAATACAAGTAATTAACTTGAAGATAATCTAGAAATTTATTCAGACGATAAGAAAACGACAGATCCAAACCAGTATATGTAGCAGAATTAAAATTGTCGGGCATCCATGGATCATCGGCATCTTCCTTAAACCAATCGATCTGGTCAGTAGTTCTTCTCGAAAAGATACTCGCTTGTAAAGAGGTTTTGTTTCGTCGCCACTTTGTCCCTAGTTCGACTGTAAAAGCAGATTCTGCTTGAAGATTTGGGTTGCCAACGTTTCCACTATCGGAATAATACAGGTCTGTATACGTAGGTATTCTAGAAGTATAACCACTAGAGAAGAATAATTTGAAATGGTTATTGAAAGAATATCCAATGTCTAAACCAGGATAAAACTCACTTCCTAGAGCGCTTCCACTCGTGTCAGCATCCATGATGTTCAAATAGTAAACCCCAGGCGTGATGTCAAGCTTGTCATCTAAAAGCAAAAATCGATGTTCAAGGTGAATACCCAATTGATCTCTGGCATGATCATTCAAATTGGTACTATTTAGATCAATCTTATCGTATTCGATTCCAAGCCCTAAGATTCCCAATTTGTTTTGGTAACTGGAGTTGATGTTTCCTGAGAAGACTCGACTGTTATGAAAGTTTTGGAAGATCTCAGGATTTTCTCTATTGAATTGCCAATTATCCTCATTATAACGCATCGAAACATTTGGTTTCACGGTTAAATTACCAAAGCTCTTTTGATACTTTAGACTGACTATTCCGGTTTTAACTTCTTCGTATTGTTCGGTAAACGAAGTATTGCCATAAAACGAATTAGCCCCAAAAGCTCTTTCGGTATATCCTGCCAAAATGTCGAGGCTTTCATCTCTGGAATTGCCTTGGATAGATCCAGTATATAGAACGTTATTTATTTTATAATCGGTATTGTATCTATAACCTTCAGCAGTATTAATCCCATAACTCAATGTTTGACTCAATCTCTTGTAAGGAAGACTTGCAGAAAAATTGGCATTGATTAAATCATAATCACCAGCTTCTACTGAGAGGCTGAGGGATTTAGTTCTTTTTTTCTTTGTGATGATGTTTACGGCACCGGCAAATGCATTTTGACCATATACTCTGGCGCCAGGTCCTTTCAATACTTCAATTCTTTCGATATCATCGACGTTAACGGGGAGATTCATCATATGATGACCGGTTTGAGGATCGACCATTTTAATCCCATTGATTAGGACCAGTGTTTGTTCAAAAGTGCCACCACGGATACTAATGTCAGCTTGAACCCCATTGGCCCCTCTTTGACGAATATCAACGCCAGCAACAGTTTGAAGTAATTCGTTAATACTTGCCGGATTTATGTTTTTTATCTCTGACGAACTAATGATTTCCAAGTTTCTAGATACATCAGAGAAAGGGATATTGATTCTGTTTTCTTGAATGACGATGCTTTCTATATCGTATTGCATTCTGTCTAAATCATTTTGGAGATTCGCTACGGCTTCTTTGATATTGGAATCATTTTTCTCCTGCGCATGTAAGGTTGCATTCACTAAGACAAAAGATAGAAGGGCAAGAAATATATTTTTCATTATCAAAAGTTTTGTAGACGCAAATGTAAATTATTTCGGTTGAGTAATTGAGAAAAGGCATCCGAATGTTGGTCATGGGACTAGGGAAAACCCTTAAATCCATTTATAGTGATTTCCCCGATTCTTAAGAATCAAACAACTCATAGATTGAGATTGACAATTAGATTAATCAACCAAAATTTATTCCCATGAAATTACTTGTGATTTTTTCTTTGTTCGGTTTAATAGCATTAACAGCGCACTTCCCAAAAGATGCTGATAAGGATCATCAGATGATCATTCTTGAGGGCTACTTGAATTGGGATGTAAATGATCAATCTTACATCCTAAGTGATGTGGAATCTGGCGAAATAGTGTATTTAGAATTTCTAGAAGAGGAGAGACCTTTGAGATTGGATGAATTTAATTTTGTTGAAGTCAAAGGGGAGTATAGAAGAAAAAGTAATGTTCTCAAGGTGGAAGAAATGCGGATGAATTGAGAACAAAAAAGAGTTAAATAAAAAATCCCCACCGAAATTCGGCGGGGATCAGCGCTCCCTCAAGGACTTGAACCTTGGACCCTCTGATTAACAGTCAGATGCTCTAACCAGCTGAGCTAAGGAAGCGTTACAGCTTTTATTCAAAGCGACGGCAAATTTAGGATTCTCATCGAACTTTTTCAATCTTATTCAGAAAAAAAATGAATTTTTATTTTCAAATTTCTTGAATTGATAAAATCGTATAATAATGGTTTCCTTGTACTTAATTTTTTGGTCCTAATTTATTCACTTTAGGAGTAAATCTTAACTTCGCAGTCAAATAATAAGAATCATGAGTTTATTAACGATTGGAACAGTTGCATTTGATACCATTGAAACCCCTTTTGGTAGAGCAGAAAGAGTAGTGGGAGGGGCATGTACTTATATTTCTTGGGCGGCATCATATTATACCAATAATATCAATTTGGTTTCTATTGTAGGAGATGATTTTCCTGATGATGAAATAAAAGCCTTAGAAGCTCGTGGTGTTGATATGTCGGGATTAGAAATTGTGGAAGGTAAGAAATCTTTCTTTTGGGAAGGAAAGTACCATGAAAACATGAACCAAAGAGATACCATTGCCACTGATCTTAATGTTTTAGCTGATTTTGATCCAGATCTTCCAGAGTCTTTTAGAGATAGCAAATACATCATGTTAGGTAACCTAACACCAGAAATTCAAATTAAGGTATTGGATCAATTGAAAAATCCAAAACTGGTCGTTATGGATACCATGAATTTTTGGATGGATATTGCCATGGATTCTTTGAAAAAAGCGATCAGCCGAGTTGACGTATTGACAATTAACGATGAAGAAGCAAGACAATTGTCAGGAGAATACTCTTTGGTTAATGCCGCTGCCAAAATCCACGAAATGGGTCCGGCTTATTTGATTATTAAAAAGGGAGAACACGGCGCTTTGCTTTTTCATCAAGGAAATATATTTTCTGCACCTGCATTGCCATTGGCTAGGGTAAATGATCCTACTGGAGCAGGAGATAGTTTTGCAGGAGGGTTTATTGGTCACCTCGCTAAAACAGATGACATTAGCTTTGAAAACATGAAAAGAGCGATTATTATGGGTTCAGTAACGGCTTCCTTCTGTGTTGAAGAGTTTAGTATAGGCAAATTAAAGTCTCTGAATGACGATGATATAAAGAGACGAGTTGAAGCATTTAAAGCATTAGTTTCTTTTGATTTATAAAAATCAGCAAGATAGTCTAATAATTACTAGGGCTTTATCCCAAAGAGTTTCCGTTTTTATTGTATACCCAGATTAAGAGAATTACAAATAGTATAAGAGCTACTGCAAATTGTCCTAAACAAGCTCCTTTTTTTCCCCAATTGTGTCCTTCCGACATGTCTTTCGATTTTAATTGTGCTGTAAAGTAAAGGCAAATAAATGATTTACTTAAGTACTCGCTTATATTTTTTTAGCATTTAAATGGACCTCGTTTTGTTGTCGAGCCAAATCGCTTCATTCTCGTTTAGATGTGGTCTAAGTTTTTCGTTGACCAATTCATGATAATCATTCAACCAATCTTTTTCCTTTTGACTCATAATATCCATATCGACGAGATCTAGGTCGATGGGCATGAGGGTTAAGGTTTCAAACGACAGAAAACCATCAGGGTCTTCTTGACAAACGATCAAGTTCTCGATCCGTATTCCATACGCACCATCTTTATAATAACCTGGTTCGTTTGAACTAATCATGCCAGGCACATGAACAGTATCGCCACGCTCATTACCGGGGCTTGAAAATCCTTGCGTAGGCTCATGCACATTAAGAAAAAATCCTACACCATGTCCAGTACCATGTAGATAATTCAAACCGTTTTCCCAGAGAAATTGTCTAGCTAAGGTATCCAGTTGTCCGCCCTTGGTACCTTTCGGAAATCGGGCTAGGGTCAAAGCGATCATTCCTTTTAAAACCAAGGTAAAATTCTTTTTATGCTCGGCGCTTGGACTGGAGAGCGTGACGGTACGGGTAATATCAGTCGTACCGTCCAAATATTGTCCCCCAGAATCACAGAGCAGCATACCTTCTTTTTTGATGTTTTTGGAAGACTCGATATTTGGACGATAATGAATCACGGCACCATTGTCTTGATAACCGATAATAGCTCCAAAACTTTCACCTCGATAATGCTCTTGTTGACTTCGAAATTCTGCAAGTTTATCAGAAAATTCAATTTCGCTTACGGTACGATCATCGAGGGTGTTTTCTAACCAAAAAAAGGCTTTGCTCAAGGCAACCCCATCTTTGACCATAACATTTCGAGTATGTTCAATTTCGGTTTCGTTTTTGATCGCTTTCAATCGACGTGGAATGGAGGATTCTTCGATGATATTCTTGCTGTTGATCGCACGGAATAGAGCGATGTTGCAATTTCGTTTATCTATTAATACAGAAGAGTTTTCATTCAAGTTATTCAGATAGTTCAAAATTCCGTCATAGGGCAAAAGTTGAATATTATCTGTCACCAGTTTTTGTTTTAGGTCATTGGGAACTTTATTGTCATCGATAAATAGAATCGAACGATCTTTTTCAATGGCGGCATAGGCTATAGCGACTGGATTGTATTCAACATCATTTCCTCTGATGTTAAAGGACCAGGCTATATCATCTAAAGTAGTGATTAGGTGTATGTCTGCGTCAACAGAAACCATTTCCGATCTGATTTTGTTAAGCTTTTCTGACCTTGATTTCCCAGCAAACATAGGATTATGCTCGAATATCATTTGGTTTGGGATAGGATCCCTGTCGAGCCAAATTTCCTGAAATAAATCTTTCTTAATGTCAATAGTAATAGATTTTTGCTTAAAGATTTTTTCGAACATATTGACAAGGCCTTTGGAAAACAACTCACCATCAAGGGCAACAACCGCACCCTCCTTCAAATGTTCTGCCAGCCATTCTGCATATTGAGGTTTAAATTGGTTAAACATTTTATGCAATTGCATTTCACTAGCTTGCAATTCGGCATCAGCCTGCAAAAAATATCTAGAATCCGTCCATAGTCCTGCATGATCATGGGTGATCGCGACTGTTCCTGCAGAACCCGTAAAGCCACTGATCCATTCCCTAGATTTCCACCTTTCTGCTACATATTCACTGTTATGAGGATCATTGCTCGGTACGATATACGCATCATATCCATGTAGTTTCATTGAATTTCTTAGGGCAGCAATTCTATCATTAATCAACATATTAAATAAATTTTTTATATGTAGTAAATTATTTAACAGAGTAATTTATATTACAAATAACTTAAATATGTAAATTTGTAACTATATTTACTCTTCATAACCACAATTTCCAATTATCTACGAACTTAATGAAAAGAGTTCTTGTTTTTAATTAACGGTAAATAAATAATTTTAGAGATGTTAAAGCAGAGTTTAAGCGGAAAAATGTTGCAAAAGCTGTCTCCACAGCAAATCCAACTTATGAAGCTGTTGCAAATTCCAACGGCAACATTGGATCAGAGAATTAAAGAAGAACTCGAATCAAATCCTGCTTTGGACGAAGGTGATGATTTCAATGAAGTTTTTGATTTGGATTCGGATAGATCAGAAGAAGATAAGGGAGGTGAAGACGAAGGTTTTGAGCTTGATGATTATATCAAAGAATACATCGAAGATGATCCATCTAGTTATAAAATGAGATTGGAAAATTACTCGAGCTTGGATGATGACAAGTCAATGCCTGTGGTTGTCGAAAATTCACTTCAGGAACATTTGATAATACAACTTGGCATGGCTGACATCGAAAACGAACATTTAATCAATGTTGGAAAACAGGTCATAGGAAGTATAGACGCTGATGGGTATTTGCGAAGAGATATTGTGTCACTGATTGATGATCTTCTATTTGCTCAGAATATAGAAGCAACCAAGGAAGATGTTTTGGAAGTCTTGAATATTATCCAACGGTTCGATCCTCCAGGAATCGGTGCTCGTGATTTGAAAGAATGTTTGATCCTCCAACTAATGAATAATATAGAAAAGGAGGAAAGTAATCAGGAAGCAAGAATATTAGCACTTAAAATTCTTGAAAATCACTTTGAAGAATTTACAAAGAAACATTATATCAAATTAAAAAAACACTTATTCGTTTCGGATTCAGAATTGAAAGATGCGGTTGATGAAATTTTGAAATTAAATCCGAAGCCCGCAAGTGGATTGGCTACAACTTCTTCTAATTCTGTAAATTATATCGTTCCCGATTTTATTATTACCAATAGGGACGGGGAATTAGAATTGACGTTGAACAACAGAAATGCACCGGATCTTCGAATCAACGATCAGTATAAAGAAATGCTGACCAACTATAAAGATTCTACTAAAGGAAGAAAGTCCTCAAAGAAAGAGCGAGAAGCGGTGATGTTTATCAAGCAAAAGATAGACTCAGCCAAGTGGTTTATCGATGCCATTAAACAGAGGCAAGATACTTTATATCGGACGATGTATTCTATGATGCAATTCCAGTACGATTTCTTTAAAACGGGCAATGAAAGAAAGCTAAAACCCATGATCCTGAAAGATATCGCTGAAATTACCGGTTTAGATATTTCAACAGTTTCAAGGGTCGCCAATAGTAAATTTGTACAGACAGAATTTGGCACAAAACGCTTAAAAAGTTTCTTTTCCGAATCGCTTCAAACTCAGGATGGACAAGAAGTATCAACCCTTGAGGTTAAAAATATACTTTCGGATATCGTCACTACCGAGAGTAAAAAGAAACCCTATTCTGATGAAAAATTGAAGGATTTACTCCAAGAAAAAGGATACAATATTGCAAGAAGAACAGTCGCCAAATATCGGGAGCAATTAAATATTCCAGTCGCTCGTCTTCGAAAAGAATTGTAATTAAGTATATTTTCCTTGGGCGTAATCCATCGCATTGAGAAGAATACTACAAGCTTTTTTTATTTCGCTTTCGCGAATGATTAAGGGAGGTGCTAATCTGAAACTTTTATCATTAAATAAGAAATAATCGATTAGTGCGCCCTTTTCTATGGTATGTGCCACCACATGCTTCAAATATTTTCGCTTCGTCAACTCAACTCCCATCATAAGCCCTGAGCTTCTAATCTCTTTGATTATATCGTGTTGTAGTAGTTCATGAAAAAGCTTTTCTTTTTCCAAGACAGAGTCAATAATTTTTTCTTCGATTAAGGCTTCTAATCCAGCAAAAGCGGCTGAAACAGCCACCGGATGACCTCCAAATGTCGTAATGTGTCCAAGCGCCGGATTCTTTATCAGCGAACCTAAAATCTCTTTAGAGGAAATAACAGCACCTATCGGCATTCCGGCGCCCATTGACTTAGCGATTAGTAAAACATCTGGAGTGACATCATACTTTTGGTGAGCAAATAAATGCCCTGTTCGACCAAAGCCAGTTTGTATTTCGTCCAAAATAAAAAGAGCACCTACTTCTTTACAACGAGCTGCAACTTTTTTCAAATAATCCAATTTGGGTGGATGTATCCCCGATTCCGCTTGGACAGGCTCCAGGATGACCGCAGCAGTCCTATGATTAATCTTTTTCAGGTCTTCGGATTCATTAAATCTAATATGTTTAATTCCCGGGATTCCTGGCATAAACGCCCGTGTAAATTCATGATCGCTTCGCAAACTTTCCGCTCCTTGAGTACTTCCATGATAAGCATTGGCACATGAGATTAATTCATATCTACCGCTATATTTACGAGCCAGTTTCATGGCAAGCTCAACCGCTTCGCTTCCAGAATTTACGTAATAAACATTGTTCAACTTATCCGCCAACAACTTACTCAGTTTTGTAGCATATAGTATTTGCGGACTTTGTAAATGTTCACCATAGACCATGGTATGTAAGTATTTATCCAACTGCCTTTTTATCGCGGATATTACTTTAGGATGCCGATGTCCTAGTGAACTTACAGATATTCCAGAATTCAAATCCATATATTGTTTGCCACTCGTATCGTAGATATACATCCCATCTGAATGAGAAACATCAAGCATCAATGAAAATTCACTTGTAAGTCCCACATGTTGAAGAAACAAATCTCTTTTACTGAGCATATTTGAAACGTTTTGGCGCTTTCGCGAATATTGGATTAAATACCTAAGCCGAAGATACAATCCATTTCAATATTCACTTAAAATCATCAGATTTCATAGAGATATCGTTAGGAATGTGTTAAAATTGTATTTGGAAAATTTCTTGTATTCTTTTAGCGTTAACTTAAAGTAAATAAGTCATCATCATGTCGTTTAAATTTAAGCTGATTTTAATTTTCTTGAGTTCGTTTTTGTTTCAAAACTTAAACATTCACGCACAAGGTATTGAGTTTTTTAAAGGCACCTGGGAAGAGGCATTAGTTAAGGCAAAGGAGGAGAAAAAATTAATTTTTGTTGATGCCTACGCGAAGTGGTGTGGCCCTTGTAAAGTGATGGCTAAAAATGTTTTCACCTTAGAAGAAGTAGGGGACTTTTTCAATGATAATTTCATCAACATGAAAATGGATATGGAAGAGTCAGAAAGCAAGACCTTCAGAGGAAAGTTTGCAGTCAGTGCTTTTCCAACATTATTTTTTATCAATGAAAAGCAAGAGACTGTTCATAAATCAGTAGGAGGAAAACAAGCAAATGGATTAATCGCTTTAGCAAAGACAGCACTTTCTAAAGATGACAGAAGTGGTGATTTTGCCAAATTGTACGAGGAAGGAGATCGAAGTTATGATTTGGTTTTAGAATACGTTAAAGCTTTAAATGCTGTCAATAAGCCTTCCTTAAAAATCACCAACGATTATCTGAGATCAAAGCCAGACATTAGCGAAAAGCAAAGAGTATTATTCATTTTTGAAGCCATTACTGTGGCTGATACACGATGGTATAATGAACTAGTGAAAAACAAATCTTTATTAGTTGAAGAATTAGGGGAAGATGTCGTAGATGAAAAAATTAAAAGTATTTGCTGGAGTACTGTCAAAAAAGCGGTAGAATATGAAACATACGATCTGGTCATTGAATCAAAAGAGAAAATAGGAAAAATATATTCTGGCGATAAAAAGGAATTCGGATATGAGGCAGATATGTATTACGGGAAAGAAATGAGGCAGTCGGAAATGTATCTTGAATCACTGAATAATTATTACAAAAAATATGCGAAGAAAGATGTTTCAAAAATCAAAACTTGCTTAAGTGATTTAGTAAAGTACTTTGAAAAAGATAAGAATGCTCAGAAAAAAGCGGAAGAACTTGGCAAGTCATTGGTTAAAACTGAAAAGTCGGCTGAACATATGTTTATTTATGCCACGACCTTGTACAAAAATGATAAGACCGATAAAGCTTTAAAAGAAGCTAATAAGTCATTAGAATTGGCCAAGGAAGAAGGAATACCTACCCGTGAAATTGAAAAATTCATTCGCATCCTAGAGCAGTCATAGATAGCAACCTCACATGTTTACCCAAAAACTATCCTATATTATTTTATCTGTGGTCATCTTGTCTACTACTTTCCTAGAGGGGCAAAGCATCGCCTTTATTGATGACAATTTGGATAGTGCACTTAAGATCGCTGCAAGAGAAGGAAAAAATGTTTTTGTAGACACCTATGCCCCTTGGTGCATTCCTTGTAAGAAGATGAAAAAGGTCTTTAATGATGGAGAAGTAGGTCGGTACTTTAATGATCATTACATAAGTGTTAGAATCAATATGGATAATCCGATTGGTAGTGAGATCCGATTAAAGTATGATGTGATATTCTTACCTACCTTTTTAATTTTAGATTCCAAAGGAGATGTAAAATATCAAGTTGATCGCGTTTTGTCAAAAGAAGAATTGCTTGATATTGGTCGAATGGTTAAAGAAACAAATGGATATTTTGCTTCCGAATCTACGGCAATTGTGAATAATCCTATTGGTTCAAATTCATCATCGACAAAAACGCCACAGCCAAAACATACGATTCCTATAGAAACGAAAAAGATAGAGCCGAAAAAGGTAGAACCTGCAGAAGTAGTACCGGAAAGTACAGGTGAATCTAGTGAAGAAAAGATATTATATGTTTTAGGCGCTTCAGACGATATCCCTCCCGAAATTTTAAAGCAAGAGTCTTATTTTCGAATGCAATTAATGGATGGTAGTCATCGAAAAACAGCAAAGCAATATTTAGCCACTCAAGAAGATTGGGGAACAGACGAAAACATGAAGTTCATTCATGATTTTTTGCATATTACCAATTCGGATGAGTTTAAATATTATATCATCAATCGACACAAATTTGAGAAATTGTTAGGAAAACAAAAGGTACAAGAGAATGTTGAAATTCTTGTGTACAAAACGATCAATCAAGGATTTCCTAGACCTACCCAAGAAGAAGCACAAGCTTTATATTCTTATGTTGATCCATCAACAAGTAGAACTAAAGGGTATACTTATATGCTCGATAGACATTTTCATGATCAAAATTATCGGGCCTATTCAGAACTTGCAGAAAAATATTTAAAAGACATTAAACCTGAAGATCCCGAAGTAACCAACAAATTATGTAGTGTTTATGCTGAAACTAGTGAAAATGTGGACATCAATCGATGTATCAAAATGATGAAAAGAGCCTTGGAACTAAAACCAGAAGATCCTTCATTTTATGATACGATGGCATTTCTATATTACAAGAAAAATGATAGAAATGAAGCATTGAATTACGCCAATAGAGGAATAGATATCGCTAAAAGACGAGGCTATGATTATCGTTCGACATTGAAATTGTTGGAGATGATTAAAGAACTATAATTTAAACTCAGCAATGACAGGGCAGTGATCTGAGTGTACAGCTTCATAAGCATGTCTTGATGATTTTAATTTGTCTTTGAGATCCTCCGTAATAGAGATATAGTCTATTCTCCATCCCTTGTTTTTTCCTCTGGATCCCGCTCTATAACTCCACCAGCTATACATATCTGCTTGATCAGGATAAAGCGTTCTATACGCATCGTAAAATTCATCATTAAACCATTCATCCATCCAAGCTCTCTCTTCTGGTCTAAACCCTGAGGGTAAATCTTTTCGTTGAGGATTATGAATGTCTAAATCGAGATGAACAACGTTATAATCACCCAAAACAATCATCGTAGGAAACTCTTTTTTTAATTCCTTGACAAAGGGAAAAAAGTCATTGAGATAATCCATTTTAAATGAATGACGTTCTTCTCCACTTGATCCAGAAGGAAAATAACAGTTTAATAAAGCAAATTCGTCATAAGCACTTATTAAAACTCTTCCTTCATTATCGTATTTGTCATTTTCCATTCCATGAATGACTTCTATAGGTGCCATTTTTGAGAATGTTGCAACCCCACTATACCCCTTTTTTTGAGCCGAAAACCAATCGTGATAATATCCCAAATCCTCAAGTGCCGAAACATCTACCTGATCGATATGCGCTTTTGTTTCTTGAAAACAGATAATGTCAGGATTTTCGTTTTCTATCCAATCCACCAATCCCTTTTTCATCGCTGCTCGAATACCGTTGACGTTGTAACTAACTATTTTCATTTTTTACCTTTAGCTTGATTTGAGTTTGCTAATATCTAATTTTTATTGCACTACCAAGAGTTTTTTAGATTTGTATCTTTGCGCAAACTTGAAACATGTACAAAGGGAAAAAGGTTGTTGTAGTTTTACCGGCTTATAATGCCGAATTAACCTTAGAGAAAACGTATAAAGAGATTCCATTTGATATTGTGGATGAAGTTATTTTATGTGATGATGCCAGTAAAGACAATACCATAGAAAAGGCAAAGTCTCTGGGGATAAGGCATATCATCGAACATAAAAAGAATAAGGGATATGGAGGTAATCAAAAATCTTTATACAATAAATCATTGTCTCTTGGAGGAGACATTGTGATTATGCTACATCCGGACTATCAATATACTCCAAAGCTAATTCCAAGCATGGTAAATATCATTGGTGATGATTTATATCCTGTTGTTTTGGGTTCTAGAATTTTAGGGAAAGGCGCACTTAAGGGTGGTATGCCACTATATAAATATATAGCGAATAGATTTTTAACACTCACTCAAAACTTATTGATTAACTATAAACTCTCCGAATACCACACGGGCTATCGAGCATTTAGTAAGGAGGTTTTAGAAGGAATTAATTTCAACGAGAATTCTGATGATTTCATTTTTGACAATGAGATGTTGTCTCAAATTGTTTATAAGGGATTTCATATCGGTGAGGTTACCTGTCCTACAAAATATTTTGAAGAGGCATCATCGATTAATTTAGCTAGAAGTACCAAATATGGACTAGGTGTCTTAGCGGTTTCGGTCAAACACTTTTTACAACGTTTGGGAGTAGGGAGATTTAATCTTTATAAGTGAGTAAGCTTCCATTAAAAAGAAAAAATAAAAAGATTGCCAAAAAAAATAAAATATCTTGGAGGCATCATTATTTGCCCAAATTTTATTTTAAAAATAACTTGAATTATGTTAACCAATGAGTTAACTTCATTTTGTGGATACGAATAGATTCCTTATCTATACCGTTTTTACTAAAATTAAAATCTTTTTAATTGAAACCGAATTAAAAAACGCAGCTTTATAAGCTAATTCGGTATATCTATGTAATCACTCATTTAAATGAACTGAGAGGCTGAGTACTGATTAGTTCCTATTTCTTATCCTTATCAATCTCTTTCATTCCTTCTTTAATCTCCGATTCTATGGAAGAGCGAGCACTATTAAACTCCTTGATTCCTTTTCCAAGACCTCTCATGAGTTCAGGAATCTTCTTACCACCAAATAGCAAAAGGATGGCAAAAAAGATGACAAACATTTCTGGTCCTAAAAAATTTAATAGAATAAAAGCATTCATAAGGCTGCTGTTTAATGGGTAATAATGTCAAAGTTACGAATAAAGAAAGTCATATGCGCTATTCAAGAATTTATTTCTTCAAGCCGATCTCACGAAGCCTTTCGTCCAAATATTCACCTGCGGTAATTGGCTCGTAGGCCAATGCCCGATCTTCGGACACACAATTTTCTAAACAAGTTAAATCCATTTCTGCTCTTGGATGCAAGAAAAAAGGAATGGACAACCTCGGAACATGCCATAATTCTTTTGGAGGATTAACTACTCGGTGAGTTGTTGATTTTAAATAATTGTTGGTCAATCGTTGTAGCATATCGCCTACGTTAATTACGATTTCATCTTCTCCTGGAGTAATATCCATCCACTCGCCTTGTGCATTTAATAATTGCAAACCACCAGCAGAGGCACCCACCAAGAGCGTGATGAGGTTTATATCTTCATGTTGCTCAGCTCTTATCGCAGAGCGAGGTTCTTCTGTTATAGGCGGGTAGTGTATCGATCTCAAGATACTGGTCCCATTTTTAATCCTTTGATCGAAGTAATCAACAGGTAATTCCAAATGTTCTGCTATGGCTCTAAGCAAATGAGAACCTGATACTTCAAACGCCTTATATAATTGTTTTCCTAGATCACTAAATTCAGGAGTATCTCCGACGTATGGATTTTCTGGATATTGACTTGCCAATTCTTCATCGTCTTCGACATATTGACCAAACTGAAAGAATTCTTTTAAATCAGCAACTTGTGATTGCTTTGCATGTTCTTTGCCAAAGCTAGTATATCCTCGTTGACCTGCTGCACCAGCAATTTCATATTGCTTCTTTTGCTTTACCGGTAATGAGAAGAAAGATTTAGAAGAATCATAAAAGCCATCGACTAATGATTTTGGAATTCCATGGTTTACAACTCCCACAAATCCTACTTCATGAAAGGCTCTTCCAATTTCTTTTACAAAAGCTTGTTTGTCTTCTGATGTTCCATGAACGTATTTGGAAAGATCAACTACAGGTATCGTCCTATTTGCCATTTCTTCTAAATTTATTTATCTATTTAATGCAATTTTAATACCGAAATTAAAAATTATTTCCTCGGTTTGAATTTTGACTCATCAAGTATTTTTTGAGCATTTTTTTCTTTGATCAGTTTGATCATGTCTAAAGAAGGATTTTTCTTCATATATGCTTCAACAATTTTCCAGCCCAAAAAGTTGGCTGTCATCCCTGGAGCACTTTCGGGCATTTTGGGAGAGTTTGGGCTAGGATTGATATACTTACTGATTTTTAAGCTGTTCGCTTCATAAAATAATTCTTCCTTGAGGAAAAAAGCCCACATTTCTAACTGATTTTGATCAACCCATTCGACCTGCCCAGCGGTATAACCCAAGAGAATGGAATCATGTGTTGTAGGTAGGATCTTATCAAGTACATATAATTTTTTTCCATTGTGAATCATTTGATCCAACATTCTATTCCCTGGCGCGGGTCCCATCAAATCCTCAATGTAGAGTTCCATACATTTCTTGACAAGATGTTCTTTATTAAAACTTCGTGTTAAGTATTCCGAGAAAGCAGGGTTGGTTGGGTCGATGGCCTTATATGGATAGTCTCCTCCGAGAAACAAATCTAATCCGATCCCTATGGCATCTTTTCCTGTCTCGTCTTGAAATAAAAAGCGTTGATAACCAAACTCAGAAATGAAAGTATATAAGTTAGGAGCTTCTAATTGTTTGCCTTTCGGCGAATTGAAATAATACTTTAAATATTTAAATGCTTTTGAAAATTCATTATCAATCCTTGAAAAATTCTTAAACACAAACTCAGTAGTATCTTTTAATTTAATCATTGACTCGGCAGCTAATATTGTTTTCAGAGCTTGTGGATCTTCCAAGTCTATGGGAAAAATATTGGTGAAAAACAATTCTGAAAAAGCAGGATGCTTGTCAATTAAAGCTTTTAATTCAGTATCGAGATTATTGGTATCTAGTCCAAAAAGTGATTGTTCAAATCGAACCAATTGATGAGATTCACTTATATGCGAGACATCTGGAATATCTTCCGAACTTGGATCACTACATGAGAAAATCACAAGTATGGAAAGCAACAATATTATTTTCATTTTCATAAGCCAAAGATAGAACGAACAAACATAGTATTTAGTTTATGAAAGCGCATATTGCTATTCTGAAATAAAATCGTACTCGGAAGTTGATAAATCCGAGCATTCCTCCGATATTGCGCAGCGAATAATAAGAAAACGAATGGAAGGCATTAGTAAAGAAACAATAGATCAGTTTATAGAACAAGCCCTTTATGAAGATGTAAGAGATGGAGATCATACATCATTGGCTTGTATTCCAAAGGATAGTAGAAGCAAAGCTCGTTTAATTGTCAAAGATGACGGAGTTTTAGCAGGTGTGGAATTGGCCGAAATTATTTTCAAAAAACTTGATCCAACAGCAGTAATCGACGTACGCATTAAAGATGGTACCGATGTAAAATATGGCGATGAAGCGTTTTATGTAGAATGCAATTCTCAAGCTTTATTGCAAGCCGAACGTTTGGTTTTGAATACTATGCAACGAATGAGTGGTATTGCTTCTATGAGTAGTCGATTTGCGGTGGAAGTGGAAGGTAGTGATGTTAAAATTCTCGATACAAGAAAAACCACACCTCTTTTACGCTTCCTAGAGAAATGGGCTGTAAGAATTGGGGGTTGCCATAATTATAGAATTGGTTTATATGATTGGATCATGATCAAAGATAATCACATCGATGCTTGTGGTAGTATTACAAAAGCGATCCAAAAAACAAATGCTTATCTCAAAGAAAACAACTTGGATTTGGGAATAACTGTAGAGGTAAGAAATCTTGTCGAATTATATGAAGTGTTAGAAATCGGTGGCGTGACTCGAATCATGTTGGATAATTTTGAGATTCCTATTCTTAGAGAGGCTGTTGCGATTGTCGATAAAAAGTTTGAGACTGAAGCTTCGGGTGGAATCGATTTGCAAACTGTGGGTAAAGTAGCACAAACAGGTGTTGATTTTATTTCGGTAGGAGCATTAACACACAGTGCAGGGTGTTTGGATTTGAGTTTAAAGGTTATGAAATAAATTTGAAAAAATAAAAATGAAAAGGGGACTTGTTTGTGTGACCAGTCCCCTTCTTTTATTTTAACCAGGATTTTTCAATAGAACTTCGTTATGAGACTTGAAGACCAATAAAATATGAAATTTTGGAGCTGAGGCATAGTCACCGCTAAGGTGAGGTGAGAAAACTTAATGAAATGGTATATTTTGCAGGCATTTCTGGTCGGAATAGATTACTAATGAATTAATTGGTTATTATGATTCGGCGAAAGCCAAATCTTAATCGGGCTCAAATCCAAGAACAATACTGAATTTTCCATAATTACTCCATGTAGCAGAATCAGGAAGATTTCTATCCAAACCAAATCCATAATCAAATCCTAGGAGACCAAACATCGGTAAGAACACTCTCATACCTCCACCGACGGATCGTTTCAAATCAAAAGGATTAAAATCTTCAAATTTACCCCAAGAATTACCTCCTTGAATGAAGGTGTGGAAGTAGATCGTGGAGTTAGGATTTAATGAAAGAGGGAATCTCATCTCCATAGTAAATTTATCAAAGACAGTGGCTCCACCCGCATCGTTTTCTTCTAATTCTGTGGTCTCATAACCTCGAAGAGAAATGATGTCCTTACCGGTAATACCCACGTTTTGGTTGGACAATCCATCGCCACCTAATTCAAATCTCTCAAATGGCGAAAGTCCTATGGCAGAATTATACGATCCAACCACTCCAATTTTAGCATTCGCGTAAAGCACGACCTTTCCAAAAATATTGAAATACCAATCGGCATCAAAACGCCACTTGTGATACTCTAAAAACTCGAATTTTTTAGAAATTTCTTTACCATTAATAAAGATCTCTTCTTGTTCTGGAGTCATAATGGCACCTGGCCCCAAATATCTATTTTCAATATCGATAAGCTCTTGTCTTTCTTCACCATCAATTATTACATCGGTCCCTCTAAATAAGGAATACGGCGGAGTAAATTGTACCGTCAAAGAAACTCTTGATCCTCGACGAGGGTAAATCGGCTCAGAAACCGAACTCCTAGTAAAAGTTTGTCTTATGTGGAAATTTTTAAAATTTCCAGAAGTAACGCGAGTTAGGATATTGTTATCGCCTTCAACAAAAAACTGTCCTTGGTCGTAATCGACGAGACGTATAGATTCCAATGTTAAAGCAGTACTAGAACTAAAAAAGTCATCAGGCCATTTCAATTGAGTACCCAAACCGATCGTTCCTCTCGTTATTTTTAAAGATCCTCGACTTAAGGAAGAAAAATCATAGGCCGTATGAACAGCACCAAGAGTTAAGGATCTAGGTTGTTTCCCTCCCCACCACGGTTCAGTAAATGTAAAGTTATACGATCGTAAAAATCGACTATTGGATTGTATTCTGACCGCTAGTCTTTGCCCATCTCCCTGTGGCAAAGGACTCCAAGATTGTCGATTGTTAATATTCTTTACTGAGAAGTTGTTAAAAGTCACACCGAGCGTTCCTAAAAGCCCACTAGCTCCACCATAACCAGCAGATAATTCTAATTGGTCTGAAGGACGTTCTTCAACGATATATTTTATATCCACAGTACCGCGATTTGGGTTGACTGGTGTGTCCATTGCTAGACTTTCAGGATTGAAATAGCCTAAATTGATGATTTCTCTTTGAGATCGCACGACCTGCGCTCTACTAAACTTCTGACCAGGTTTTGTTCTTATGGCACGACGGACAACATGTTCATTCGTACGATCATTTCCCTCAATGATTATTTTATCAATTGTAAATTGAGGTCCTTCACCTATCTGGATTTGAAGGTCAACCGAATCGGTACCAACAGCGACCATTGTTGGGTCGACATTTAAACCTAAATATCCATCATCCATGTAAAGTGACGATACATCACGACCGTCCTGGCTGAATCGAAGTCTAGTTTCCAACAGTTCTGGGTTATAAACATCACCTTTTGCAATACCCAAAATGGTACTCAACTGATCGTCGGTATATTTGGAATTTCCTTTCCAAGAAATGTCTCTAAAGAAAAATTGTTTCCCTTCATCAATATTAATATGAATATGGACATGTCCAGATTTTTCATCTCTCCAAACGCTATCCGAAGTGATGCGTGCATTAATAAATCCCTTGTTGTTATATTTTGCTATAATGCTCTTTTTATCTTCTTCGTATCCTTCAGGCAAGAATTTTGTTTTTCTGAACCAAGTTCCTTTTCTCTTGACATTGTGCATGGTCCTTCGAAGCTTACGATCTTTGATGTTTTCGTTTCCTGTAAATTGGATGTCTTCTACTTTAACTCTTTTTTTGCGATCAATATCAAAAACTAGTCGAACAGAATTATCCTTTATAGTATCGATAAATTCTCTTACGGTGACTTCCGTATCAAGTTTTCCTTTTTCGATATAAAATTCTTTGATCTTAAGGCTCGCTAGATTTTTTTGGTCTTCGGTAACGATACTTCCCTTTGTAATGATGTTCGAAATTTCATCATTTAAATCATCATGATGTGATTTTTTAACCCCTTTGTAAGAGTATCTACTTAAGGTTGGACGTTCTTTTAGTTGAATTTCCAAAAAAACCAAATCACCTAAGGTTTTGGTTTCAATAATTTTTACATCTTCAAACAAACGCAGTTTCCAGAGAGCTTTGATTGCTTTCGCAATTTCAGGTCCTGGAACGGTAATTTTTTTCCCAACCGTCAATCCCGTGATGGAACGGATAGCATTTTTATCTCTCGTGTCAGCTCCTGTTACATCAACTCCACCAATTTCAAATTCCAATTTCTTAGAGTAGTCTTTGTATGGGATAGAATCTTGTTGTGCAAGACAAAAACTGCTACAAAAGACAAGTAGAATAATAGTTTGGAAAATAGTTTTCATAGATAATCCTTCGATAATGAGGC
>JAHDCZ010000185.1 GCA_020629615.1 Saprospiraceae bacterium | reverse complement strand
TGTCGCAATACTTTAATGTCAAATTGATCTTCAAATGCTGGATTTTCAAACTCTAAGGTTTCGGCTAATTTATGTTTTGCCTTGACGGCGAAAGGGATATCTGATACAGAACCAGATTTTACATTCAGTTTTCTAATTTTTCCTTTTGCCCAGATGACAATATTCTGATCATCAGGGGTCCAACTGAATCCAGGATAAGTCCCAAAGACAGTCCATGCTTCTTGTTGGTCTTTACTGAGTTCTTTATACAGAGGAAAATCTTGACCAGTTTCTAAATCATGAATGAATAGCACCGATTTGGTTCTTACTCTTCTAACATAAGCGAGCTTTGTACCATCATTTGAAATTTGCGGACGGCAAGCCCCTCCGGGCCCACCCACTACTCTCTCAATATTTCCTGTCTCTCGATCATATCTATTAATCACAAAGATTTGATCATTAGGATCTTTGTTGTATTGAAAGAAACCTCCTGGATAGACGTCTTCAGAATAGTAGACATAACGACCATCCTTAGAGATGGAAGGTTCATTTACATCTTGTTGATCGTTTTTTCTTTTGGTTAATTGAATCCCTTCTCCTCCAGAAGTGTGGTACATCCACATCTCGCCTGCCCCTAATGATCTTGTCGATGTAAAATGTTTTCTTGCCACAATATAATCCCCTTCTGGCGTCCAAACGGCATTGTTTAATAATCTAAAACTCTCTTTAGTAATTTGCTTGGCATTTTCACCATTGCTATCCATCATCCAGATATTATCGCCGCCGCCTGCATCACTCGTAAATAAAATTCTAGTTCCATCGGGACTAAATCGAGGTTGCACTTCCCAGGCCAAGCCTTCTCGCAATACTTTTGCAGTGCCACCCGTGACAGGCATTGAATAAATATCACCTAACATATCAAACACGATGGTCTTTCCATCTGGGCTAAGATCTAAACTCATCCAAGTTCCTTCATTGGTCTCTATGGTGACCTCTTTATAGTTACCCTCTGGATTATTCACATCCCATTTATCCTGTGCGATAGTTGTCATTGAAAAAACTAGAAAAAATAGCAATCCTGTGAAGTGTTTCATACGAATAAGATTTAGTCTTGCAATTTAATAAAATTGAAGTTTTATCGCATAAGATAGCAGCTATAGTAAAATTAAAAACCGCGAACAGCCCTTAACCATTCGCGGAATCATCAAAACATTTCAAATCTATTTTACTTATAGACTGTCAATTAGAAATTATGGCATTTTTACAAACTTTTTTATATGAAGTATTTCTTTTGCATTACTTATAACGATGGTATAAGTTCCTACTGAATAGCTTGAAGTATTTATATCATAACTATTCTCACCTCGAAAAACTCTGAGTGTTTCTTGAGAAATGATTTGACCTAGTGAATTGATTATTTGAATCTCCTGGTTCTCATTCGTTTCAGCATTGAAAGAGATTTTGGCCAATCCTTGAACGGGGTTTGGAGAGATAATGAGATCAGAGTTTGAAAATTGATCCGTATTATTCGTTGAATCAGAATTTTGAAATCTTACATCACTCAAATTCAATTCCCTTTCGGCGAAAGCCTGATTATCTCCAAGCAATGTAAATACGATCATAGTCACATCAGATAAATCAATTTTTTCATTTAATTTGGACTGAAAGTCTTCAACAAACAAGGTAGTCAATTTGTCTTGTTCTGCTAATTGAATTACAGTACGATATTGATCTTCCCATGCATCAATACTTTCTTTAACGATGGTTATTTCCAATGCTCCGTTTCCGTTGCTATTAAAAACCAAACTATTGTATTGAGTAAGATCCTTTTGATTCAATTTAGCATCGAGAGACCGATATACGTTTAAATAATCTTTGACACTTGCTGACAAAGAAATACTTCGTTCAACTTGAAAAACTTCTTCATTATGATCATTATTTTCTTGACTTACGTCGAAAGAATGTACAGAAGTATTAGGGTTGTTTAAATCTACACCCCATGAACCATCAGCAAAAAATATTTCGTCATCAGGGCTACCTTCTGATGATATCGAAGCTCCTATATCATATAAGTTACCTATTTCGATAGTAATTGTTTCTTCGTTTGTTCCCGATAAATCAATATCCACATTGTAATCTTCTAAGGGATTACCTTCAGCTCTGGTTAATTTTGCCTTGAAAGTCATAGAAGGTGTGGAATTTTTGTTTCGGATTCTTAATTGAATCCTTCCATTTTCATATTTCCCTTCCATCACAAAGACTCTTGGGATTGCTGAGTGTTGAATATTAGCTATGGTGGATTTCGCTTCCATCGTATTCAAAATGTCTTCAAGCAAAAGGATTAAATCGTTGTAATTATTAGCCCAAATTTGAAAGTTATAATAATCCTCCCCTAGTTTATATCTGTGCAGATTCCAATGATTTTCAATCATAAATTGATTTTGATCATTCAATCTTGCGGCAAAACTTACAGCATATTCTTTTTGACCATTTTGTTTTAGTAGTTCATAACTTATAAAATTTCCGCCTTTGGCGTATAGGTAGGAAATATCCAATAAACGAGAACCCTCCAATCGATCACAGATGTATTTTGTATGTTCATAAACTCCATCCTCAGAAAATAGTCCGAGCACAGAGGCAATTCGTTGATCATTTATATAATAGTCAGCTGCGGCTATTTCTACTGCGTTGGTAATAGCAAGCAAGTCGAGAGGTGTACTTTCAGCGATATAGGCATTTAAGAATTCAGTTGGAATAAATGAGGAAATTTCAAAGTTCGTTCGATTTTGATTTGCTGTGAATGGTATTACACCTTCGATTAATTGATTGAAAGCTTCATTATTTTTAACTCGTGTTTCAAAATTTCGAAGAGCAATCTTGTCCGATAATCTTCTATTAGACTCTAATCCACCTAGTCCACCACTTGATGTGCTACATTGAGGATCTTCAGAATCAATGAATCCGTTACCATTATCATCTATTCCATTATCACAAATTTCAATACAAAAGCTTAAATCATAACATTCGGAATCGCTACAATCTATCCAACCGTCGTTATCATCATCAATACCGTTATCGCAAATTTCAACTATACATTCATTCGAAGTATTACAATCTTGATCCAGACAGTCAATTAATCCATCACCATCATTATCAACGCCATCACCACATTTAGTTTCAAAAGGAGGTGGCGCCAATACGCAGTTAAAACCATCGTTTATGGATAAATTTCCAGTGCCGTTTAAAACCAAGGTTGCAGTTAAATTATTGATATCAATCGTATATATTTTTCCTGAACTATTATTGTATGCGAAAAACGATCCATCATTTGAAGACCATGCGGCTCCAAATCCTCCTGGGTCATTATTAATGGATCCTGCCAAATCATAGTTTGTTAAGGTCATATCAAATGGATTGAAAACCTTAAGTTTTGCTCCACCAGTAATCCCGTAGAACAAACCATTGGTTAAATCCAAAGCTAAATCAGCCACGCCTGCATGTGGTAATCCTGTATTAACAACTTGCAAAGTAGGTGCGTTCAAATCAATGGAATGAATTCCAGATGCATTACTTATATACATAATACCATCTGCAGAAATAGCTCCTACGTAAAATATACCATTTCCTGGTAATGTTAGTCCTGTATCGGTAACAGATCCATCTTGACTCAAAACACCTAATTTATGAGTACCATTGATCTTTACAGGTGCATAAACATGACCATCGATAGGATTGAATTGAGCACCATTGATTTCCGTGGCACCAGTGATTGTTGCTATGGTCTGATATGTTCCAGTATAAGGATCCAACTTTACCAATGTGGTGTTACTATGAACTTGGTAGAATTCTGTCAAACAGTCCCAGCAAGTGTTCGCATTTGCACAATCTGGGTCTAAGCAATCAATGAGTCCGTCTCCGTCATCATCTATTC
>JAHDCZ010000184.1 GCA_020629615.1 Saprospiraceae bacterium | reverse complement strand
CTACCCCACCCGATCCAAATCCAAATCTCCATAAAACTTCAAATCCACCGATCTCAAGGCCTTGGTATAAAATGCAATTTGACCTACGTGATAGGATAAATGTTCAGTTACATGAATCAAAATACTGCATACATTTTCTTCAAAGCACTGGACAGGCTTTATTTTAATCAGATCACCTGGATCAACATTTTCAATGACAGGTTTGATATCTTTTAAAACGTTTTGCCAAATCAATAATAATTCTGATTTGGTATGAGATCCTTCTGCTGAAAACTCCTGACTTCTTTGACGTGTATCTTTCTGGCCTCCGATTCCATTGCAAATATATTGTCTTAGATTTCCCTCCAAGTGCAAAACCAGATTTCCTATACTGTTTGATTCTTTATTTGGTCTTTGCCACAACTCATCCTCAGATAGGAGCTCCACACATTGAACCACTCTAGGTCCGGACTCCTCAAAAATTCGACGTTTAACATCTTGAATCAAGACATCCCTTATTTGCTTTGATAATTCCATATTAACTTTTCGCTATTGCTAAAGTAACAACTGATATTTTAAGATCAACAACATCTTTTAAACTTTCGGCGCAAGCCTCAATAGTTGCACCTGTCGTCATGACATCATCAACAATTAAAATATGCTTGCCCGTGAGTTGTTCTGTATTTTTGACAGAAAAACTTTTGAAGATATTATTCATTCGATCAACTCGAGATTTTTTGGTTTGAGTAGTGGTGGAAATCTTTTTAAAAAGCACATCAGTCAACATAGGAATATTTAAAATCGTCGAGATACTTTGACCGATGATTTCGCTTTGATTGTATCCTCTTTTTTTTCTTCTTTTGGGATGTATTGGAACGGGAAGGATATAATCTGGCATTATAAAATTATCTTTTTCTTTTAATTTATCACCAATCAATATTCCTAATTCGCTACCGACAAACTTATTGCGTTTATATTTCAATTGATGGATCATTCCACTGACAAGACCCGATTTATAATTGTATAACAAAGCCATTCCAGCTTCTAATTTTACCCGACCAAGAAATCGCTGGACTAATTCATTATCATCCATTTCAAAATGATTGGTCAAAGGAAATTGATGCAAACAGGGTATACAAAAACTTTGACCTTGTGACAAGGAACGCTGAGCACAACAAAGACACAGATTAGGGTAAAATAATTCTAATAAGGATTTTAAATACTTTCTAGCCGTCATTTTGATATCCATTTTGGTATCAATGTGCTATCCTTAAAAAATGAAACGCCTGCTCTTGGGAAGAGCAGACGCATCAAAACAAAACGAAAAACCAACTTTCTTTCTTTAAGCTCTTGATACTATCACTTAATACCAATGCTTGTATATTTATAACAACAGTAACAAGGATTTTGTTACATGCTACGTTTTAATTTTATGTTAATTATTTTAGATTTTCCATTTCTCAAGACATTCAACTGCATATTGTCGCCTGCCTTACTAAACTTCATCACCTCTTCTAGATCACCAAAATCATTAATCGTACTATTATTTACTTTCACAATCACATCCCCTGGTAAGATGCCAGAATATTGAGCAACGCTGCCCCTTTCTACCTCATCCACATAAATTCCTTGCTCAACATTTAGATTGTACTCATCCATAAACTCCTTATCAATATTGTAGCCTCCGATTCCAAGACTTACTTTTCTATCGATATCCCCAAATTCAATGATGTCCTTTACAATTCTTTTTACCAAATTGGAAGGAATGGCAAATGAGTACCCTGCATAAACACCCGTTGGGGTAGCAATCGCTGTGTTAATACCTATTAATTCACCATCAGTGTTTACCAAAGCACCTCCACTATTACCTGGATTAACGGCAGCGTCTGTCTGAATAAATTCTTCGATACTTTTGGTCTCTTTGATTAAATTTAGATCTCTTCCTTTGGCACTAATAATTCCAGCCGTTACCGTTGAGGTTAAATCAAATGGATTTCCAACAGCAATACACCACTCTCCTACTTTGGACTGATCCGAATCCGAAAAATTTAGTGTTTCTAAGTCGGATGCATCAATTTTTATTACCGCTAAATCTGTCGCTGGGTCAGTACCAACAGCAGTCGCTTTCATTTTACGTCCATCATGTAGTGTAACTTCTATAAAGTCCGCAAAGCCTACGACGTGATTATTGGTTACAATATATCCATCTTCCGAAAAGATAACTCCAGAACCTGTTCCGTTTTTGGGTCTATAAAAATTTCTTCCAAACAGATCTCCTCCAAAGAAATCTTCCATGTTGAAGAAATCCTCCATTGATCGTCGACGCCTTTTATTCCGATTTTCTTGTGCTCTTTGCTGAGCCAATTCTGTGCTCTCCTCCGCATAAATATGAACCACTGCCTTGGTCGCTCCTTCAGAAGCTTTAACAAAATCAAAAGGTGCTACGCTCGATGTATTGCTCACTAATTTTGCACTTGGTGAACTATTTATTGGATTAACTTTTTCATTCGGCGAAAGCCCAATATAAATTACAAGAACGAGTGCTCCTCCAATTAATCCAGCGAATAGTGATGTAAAAAGATTTTTCATTTCCGTCGGTTGTGTCTAACAATGTGCTTTGTCCAAACGATACATTAGAAAATCCATTACAGATTTCTAATGTATTGATTGGATTAAAAAAACGCGATTAATATTATTTTAGGTTTAGAACTTTGGTCGTTTAACAATTTATTAACGATCCGTATTATTCTACCAAAGCGGAGATGGCTTTCGCCAATGTATGATCTTTCTCTGTTATTGTATTTCCAGCATCATGAGTGGTTAAACGTATTTCAACTCTGTTCCAAACATTGGACCAGTTGGGATGATGGTTTTGTTTTTCGGCTAGAATCGCCACTTGAGTCATAAAAGAAAAAGCTTCTATGAAATCCTTGAACTCAAATACTTGAATTAATTGATTGTCTTTTTCTATCCACATTATATGATCCAATCTTTTTGATCTAATCGTTCTAAGCAAGCTTCCAAAAGGAAAATACTATTTTTTACATCTTCCTTATGAACCATTTCAATGACTTGATGTAAATAACGACATGGTATGGATATGGCACCAGCAATGGATCCGCCATTGGTGTTTCTTTGCAAAGCTGCCGTATCTGTACCGCCCATGGTCAATACTTCGAGTTGATACTGAATTGATTTTTCACTAGCAACTTGTTTCATGAAATCAACCATTCTAAAATCACAAACAGTTCTTCCGTCCAATACTTTGATGGCTGTGCCTTCTCCTAATTTGGTACAATACTCATGAGGTGCAGCGCCTGGCAAATCATAAGCCATGGTTACATCCAAGGCAATTCCAAAATCCGGATTATAGCCTGAGGCCGCAGTCATGGCACCTCTCAAGCCAATCTCTTCCTGAACAGTAAAGGCTGCATAAAGATCATAAGGAATTTCTTTTCCTTTTAATTTTCTTAGCGTCTCAATTAATATATACACAGAGATTCGATTGTCCAAAGATTTGGAATTGACACAATCACCCATCTCTATTAATTCTCGTTCTCTAGTGACAGGTGAGCCGACAGAAATTAACTCTTTAACCTTTTCTTTTGCTAAGCCGGTATCAATGAAAAACTCTTGAGTTTTGGCAGGCTTTCTTCTTTCTTCTGCGGTCATGACATGAATAGGCTTGGTACCCATCACTCCAATAACATCCTCTTTTCCATGAATGATGACTCGCTGTGCTGTTAATGTTTTAGGGTCGAATCCTCCCAAGGTGTGAAATTTCAAAAAGCCTTCATCATCGATATGCGTCACGATAAAACTGATTTCGTCCATATGTGCCGCAACCATGACCGACTTATCCTTTGTCCCCTTTTTGATTCCAATAAGATTACCCATGTTGTCGATTTTAATTTCATCAACAAGACCTTCTATTTCTCT
>JAHDCZ010000045.1 GCA_020629615.1 Saprospiraceae bacterium | reverse complement strand
CAAAATCGAAAAAGAAGGCGGCACCATCGGCAGAATATACGGACAAGAGAAAAACGTCACGACATACAACTTGTGCCGGATGAATATGCTCTTGCATGGTGTCAAAGATTCAGAGTTTGAAATCTATCATGGTGATTCCTTGAAAAACGATTGGGAGGTGCTCAACGAAATGAATCCTGCCAAAAAGATAGAGTTTGACGCCATTGTAGCGAATCCGCCTTTCAGTTTACGTTGGACGCCTTCGGAAGTGATGGGCGAAGATTTCCGATTTAAGAATTATGGATTAGCACCTAAGTCTGCGGCTGATTTTTCTTTCTTATTGCATGGCTTCCATTTCTTAAGTGATAGTGGCACAATGGCAATCATCTTACCTCATGGTGTCCTTTTCAGAGGAGGAGCAGAACAAAAAATCCGAACTAAATTGTTGAAAGATGGAAATATAGATACTGTAATTGGATTGCCATCTAATCTCTTTTTCTCTACAGGAATTCCTGTTTGCATATTAGTTTTGAAGAAGTGCAAAAAAGAAGATGATGTCCTCTTTATTAATGCAAGTGAACACTACAAAAAAGACAAACGTCAGAATCACTTACGAGACAAAGACATCACAAAAATTGTGAACACTTTTATAAATCGACCTGATGAAAAAGAAAGATATGCAAGAAGAGTATCAATGGAAGAAATTGAGAAAAATGATTACAACCTTAATATATCCAGATATGTAAGTACAGCAATACCTGAAAAGAAAATTGATTTAAAAGAGGTCAATGCTCAACTTAAAAAAATTAGGACTAAAGCTGTTGCAGCAAGAGAGGAACACAACAAATACTTAAGAGAACTTGGATTAAATGAAATATAAAAGAGATTGTGCTTACCATGCCCTAACACTTGCTTCTACCTGCGACAGCTTGACATAAACCACCAGCGGCTTAATAAGACGAGATTTATGTCTTTTCAAAATAAGAAAAGGAATTCCCATCATAAATAAGTGTAAACAAAAGCATACAGATTTGTTAGAACATAATCGGACCAACTTGGCTAAGTTATTGCATTGATATGAACACTAAGTCATTGAAATGAAAGAAATTAAATTTGATCGTTCCCTACATGTATATGATTCTCTCGATGAGTTATCAGATGAAGACCGTTCCCTTCTATTGAGGGCACAGGAACAACTTCCCAATGCCTACGCGCCATATTCAAATTTTCATGTCGCATCTGCAGTACTACTTGAGGATGGTCAAATATACTTTGGAGTTAATCAAGAAAATGCTTCCTACCCTTTATGTCTTTGTGGTGAAAGAGTGGCGCTTTTTAACGCTGGTGCTAATGCCCCAAACATTCCTCCTAAAACCATAGCGATCATTGCTAAAAACCAACAAAAAGAAACACTAGAACCGGTCACCCCTTGCGGTGCTTGCCGACAAGTCATATGTGAGTTTGAAATAAAACACAATACTGATATCAGAATTCTATTGAAAGGCGGAGATAGTGAAAAAGTGTATCTAATCAAAAGCGGGAAGGACTTACTACCCTTCTTTTTTGATCCATCATTTTTGTAGAAGTCTTTTCTTGAATCTTTCCAAATCTTCTGGTGTATCGATTCCAAGCAAGGGGATGTTATTAATTCTACAATGGATTGAATAACCATGATCCATCCAACGCAATTGTTCGAGTTTTTCTGTTTTTTCTAATTCAGATTGAGGCAATCGTATCAACTCACTCAACACTTTTCGCCGAAAGGCGTACAAGCCAACATGTTTTAAAGGGACATAATTGGCCTTTCCATCTCTATCAAATGGTATCGCCGAACGACTAAAATACAAGACTCGATTATTGATGGATTTTACCAATTTCACAACATTGGGATTATTAAAATCATGCTTACTGATAACTTTTTGAGCCAGCGTCGCAATCTCTACTTTGTCGTCTTCAAAACAGTCCAACAAATCATTGACATGAGCTGGATCCAATAAGGGTTCGTCCCCTTGCACATTTATGATCACATCATATTCAGTATATCTGTTTGCTACTTCTCCTACTCGATCTGTCCCACTTGGATGGTTTGCCTTAGTCATTTCTACATGAGCCCCAAATCCCTGACAGACTTTCAATATATCGATATGATCGGTTGCAATAATGACCTTGTCTATGTTAGTACAAGCAATAACCCGCTCATAAACGTGTTGAATTAATGGTTTCCCTATAATATCTACCAATGGTTTATTATCCAATCGTGTAGAATGCAGACGTGCTGGTATAACGGCAAGAACTTTCAATGATAATCAACAATTTACATATTACATAATAATTTAATATATTTGCATTAAAATCAAGGGAACCGAAATGAAATTATTTGCAACGCTAATATTCACTTTTATCTTGGCAATACAAACCGTAGATGCCCAAGACATCGAAATTGGTGCTTTAAATATGACTAAAATTTACGTAAAAGTTGATCCTGAAAAAGGCAAATACTTTTCTCATATTGTTCAAGCCAAAGAAACACTATATGGTCTTTCGAGGAAATACAACACTAGTGTCGATGCCATCTATGAGCTGAATTTTAGTAGACCTGGCCTTATAATTCAACCAGGAACAGAATTATTTATCCCTTTTAATGATCAATATTTAGTTGATCAAAAACCTAATAACGCCACATACGTCCCCATTTTCTATCAAGTTCAGGCGCAAGAAAACATTTATCGAATTTCTAAGGTTTATTTCAATCAGGAGATAGCACTTATGAAATCAAGAAATAATTTGGAGAGTCTGA
Source organism: Saprospiraceae bacterium (assembly GCA_020629615.1). Lineage (GTDB taxonomy): Bacteria > Bacteroidota > Bacteroidia > Chitinophagales > Saprospiraceae > JAHDCZ01. Next base: position 20,984 of record JAHDCZ010000045.1, on the reverse strand, counting down.
ATCTTTCCATTGATCAAGAATTGCAAATTGGTTGGTTTCCTATATCAGGAATACAATCTAATAAAACGATTAAGGACAAAAGTGACGAATCTACTATAGTTGAAACCCATGAAGAAATACTTGTAGACAGCATTCATCATCAGTTGCCGATCATTGACACGGTTGAAGTAGCAAAGAAAAATGAGCTCTTCGTTGAAAAAGATACGCTGGAAAAGGTGAAAATTTTCCGATCCCAAATGGGAATTGCCATGTGGAATAAGAATAGCGCTGACAAAGAAAATCTGTACGCCATGCATAGAACAGCAAAGGTCAATTCGTTGATTGAAATATACAACCCGCTGTTAAAGAGAAAGGCATTTGCCAAAGTCATTGGACATATTTCTCCAGGGCTCTATCCAGATGATATTAGCTTGATTGTCACACCACGAGTAGCTCAATCGCTGGGTATGAAAGACAAACGTTTTCGTGTTGAAATGAAATTCTACGAATAAGGATTTTTGCATTACTTTTGCACCGAATTCAAACCCACCTTAAGATTCGGATATGTATAAGAATAATATTTTAGAGACGATTGGAAATACCCCATTGGTCAAATTGAACAAAGTAGTCAAAGATGTTCCAGCCCTTGTTTTGGCCAAGGTAGAAACATTTAATCCTGGTCATTCGATTAAGGATCGAATGGCACTAAAAATGGTTGAAGATGCAGAAGTTTCCGGTAGAATTAAGGAAGGCGGAACATTTATCGAATGTACTAGTGGGAATACTGGAATGGGTATTGCAATCGCAGCCTGTGTTAAAGGCTACAAATGTATTTTCACAACTAGTGATAAGCAGTCCAAAGAAAAACTCGATCTCTTAAGAGCATTGGGAGCCGAAGTGATCGTATGTCCAACCAATGTCACGCCCGATGATCCAAAATCCTACTATTCAGTGGCTGAGCGATTGAGTAAGGAAATTCCAAATTCTTGCTGGTTAAATCAATATGACAACCCCTCAAACGCAGTAGCTCATTACGAGTCAACAGGGCCTGAAATTTGGGAACAAACTGAGGGAAAAATTACGCATTTAGTGGTTGGAGTAGGAACTGGCGGTACAATCTCTGGTACAGCTAAATATCTCAAAGAGCAAAATCCAAACATTAAAGTTTGGGGAATCGATACTTACGGATCTGTATTTAAAAAATATCATGAGACCGGTATTTTTGATGAAAAAGAAATTTACCCCTACATCACGGAGGGTATTGGAGAAGACATCTTACCAAAAAATGTGGACTTCAGTCTCATTGATCATTTCGAAAAGGTCAGTGATCAAGATGGAGCAATTGCAGCTCGTGATTTGGCTCGAGAAGAAGGTCTTTTATTGGGCTACAGTGCAGGATCAGCCATAGCAGGATTGAATCAAATGAAAGACTCCTTGACCAAAGAAGACTTGGTCGTAGTAATCTTTCATGATCACGGCAGTAGATATATCGGGAAAATTTTCAATGATGATTGGATGCGAGATCGAGGGTTTATACAAAAAGAATTGACTGTCAAGGATCTTTTGAAAACAAAATCTCGTGATAGTTTCATAGCTATTGATGAAGAAACAAATCTTAGTGAAGTTATTGATCTCATGAAAAAACACGATATTTCTCAAATGCCGGTGTTATCAAACAATGAAATTACAGGCTCAATAACTGAATCCGCAGTACTCAATCACATCTTTGAGAATGATGAAGAAGCAAAGCAAACTGCGGTAAAAAATATTATGGGAGACCCATTCCCTATGATTGAATTAACACTTGAAGTTAAACGACTTAGTAAGCTGATTTCCAAAGACAATCCAGCAGTAGTAACTAAGGATATGTCAGATAATTTATACTTTATTACTCAGTACGATTTGCTTCAAGCCCTATAGGCAATCGTCGGATAATTCTCAACTTGTGCGTGTATTTTCGTCTAGAATGACGATAAATCCCATAGTGATCAATATGATCGATTCTTACAGCTCCAGAGGCATGTAAAATCCTTTTATCTTCCATAATGATTCCAACATGATGAATTTGCCCTTCTTTGTTTTCAAAAAAAGCCAAATCGCCCAATTGGACTTCTTCGATAAAATTAACCACTTCACCTAACAGGGCCTGATCTTGAGAATCGCGGGGCAATGAAATCCCCAACATCTTAAAAATCTGCTGAGTTAATCCTGAGCAATCTATACCAAATGGACTTCTTCCACCCCATAAATATGGAGCGTGAAGATACTTTTTACATATTTTAATTAAAATTTCTGGGCTAATTACTGAATTTTGGGGATTAAAAACCTGTCCTGTATAGACATACTTGTTGGTACCTACTTTGAAAGACATCCCATCAAATGAAGGCAAATTTGATCCCAATAGAACATTAAAACTATGCTCATTATGGGTAACCGCCTGTGCTATTTCAAGACAATAGGCATTATTTTCCTGAAATTTCAAATATTCTGATAAAGCTATACGCTCCAATTGCTTAGGATCCATCCACCCTACGTAATTATCCCACGAACATTTAATCTTAATCCAATTTTTTCCTTTCTTACCTTCAATAAGACAGGTTTCACCATAGAGAATCTGACTGATAATTTCAGATCGATCATCTGGCTTTCGCCGAATGGGAGCGTTGCTTACAATACATATTGCTTGTAAGAAATCTTTATTTGTAGTTTTCTTTTTTGCCACTTTAAAGGCGTTGAATCGAACTCAAAATTAATTATTTATCTCGTACTTAAATAGCTACTTTTGCGTTGAAAGTAAGTGGACATGAAAACTTTACGTTGTTTAATTTTATTAGGTGTACTTTTCTTGAGTAAATCAGCCATGGCTCAGGATCCACATTTTTCTCAATTTTATGCTGCGCCCCTCTTACTAAACCCTGCTTTAGCAGGGACTTTCGATGGTTCTTTTAGAATCAATCTCAATTACAGGGATCAGTGGCGCGGTGCATTGGATAATCCCTTGACAACTTTTTCACTGTCGGGAGATTTGCGTTTTGAAGTTTCTCCTGGTGGACGAACCAAAACCCCTGATGTTGTTGGAGCAGGCATTTTATTTTTCTCCGATCGTGTGGGTGGTTTTGATTTGAATACCAACTCAGTAGTTCTTTTTGGCGCATATCACAAATCCTTAGACAAAAGGACTAATCAATATCTCGGTATTGGGTTTCAATTAGGTGTAACCACCAAAAGCATTAACTACGAAGATTTGACCTTTCAAGATCAATTCAATTCTATTAATGGCTATACATTCGCGACAAGCGAAAACTTACCTCCAAATAATTATGGCTTTTTGGATATGGGCTTAGGGATTAATTATGCCATCTCCCCTTCTAAAAAAGCAAGTTATCATATTGGGCTAGGATTACAACATCTCAATAGATCCAATGTTTCTTTTTATAAAGGAAGTGAATCACTCGACCCTAATTTGTCTAAGGAGAACAAACAACTTTTAAAATACAGCGGTCATATCAATATGACTTTCCAAACTTCCGAAGCTGTAAAATTGTTACCTAGAATTCTATTCTTATCGCAAGGAAATCATACAGAATTAAATCTTGGAACCAATATCAGGTATGAGTTTATAAGAACACCTGGTAAAGCTGTCCACTTTGGCGCCTGGTTTAGAATGGTTAATGGTGATACCAATTTTAATTCGGAGTCGCTTATCTTACTTTTGGGTGTCGAATCCAATAATTTTATTTTTGGATTAAGTTATGATCAAAACCTGAATGATTTGGTAACGAGCAGATTAGGATTAAATGCCTTTGAATTGTCAATTACTTATCTAGGAAATCATGACAATGGTTCATATATCTGTCCAGAGTTTTAGAGCAAAAAAAAACAATACGCCCTACTCCAAACACTTAATAAATCCTACAACTGAATCTCATCGACAATCTCCAGGCCATATCCTAATAAGCCTATCCTTCTTTTCGTAGAATTGGTAATCAACTTGATTTTACCCACGCCCAAATCTCTCAATATCTGAGCCCCTACCCCAAAATCCCTTTGAATATTCGAACTACTATTGGGATCGTTGTCAGGATTCATATCGATGGCCTTGAGACGATTAATAACTGACTCTCCTTTTTCACCATGGCGCATGAACAAAAGCACCCCATTTTCATGTTCAGAAATGTATTTCAAGGTTTCAACCAGCTGATTTGCATAATCCTCGAATAATAATCCCAAAACATCTCCGGTTTCAGAACTTGAATGCACCCGAACAGGAATGGCGGTTGTACTATCGATTTGTCCTTTATAAATAGCTAGGTGAATATCGCCCGTGGTTGTTTGTTCGTATGCTCGAACGTTAAATTCTCCATACTTTGATGAAATTTTTGTTTCTATTGAGCACTGAACAATGCGTTCGTTTTTCATTCGATAAGACACTAAATCTTTGATCGAAATCAATTTTAAATTATGGTGCTTTGCTATTTTTACTAATTGTGGCAAACGAGCCATTGTACCATCGTCATTGAGTATTTCCACTAAAACACCGGCCGGTTGAAACCCGGCCATTCTAGCCAAATCAATGGTTGCTTCAGTATGACCAGTTCGTCTTAGAACACCTCCTGTTTTCGCGATAAGCGGAAAAATATGTCCTGGTCTTGCAAAATCGGAAGACCTAGTTTCCGGGTTAACCAAAGCTTTAATTCCTTTGGCGCGATCACTCGCAGAAATCCCTGTAGTACATCCCTGTCCAATCAGATCAATAGAGACAGTAAATGCTGTTTCGTGCAAACTAGTATTTGAACTTACCATCATGTTTAGATCTAGCTCCTTTGCTTTTTCTTCAGTGATTGGCGTACATATCAATCCGCGACCATAACGTGCCATAAAATTGATCAATTCTGGTGTGATTGCCTCGGCAGCACAAATGAAATCGCCTTCATTTTCTCTATCTTCATCATCAACAACAATTACTATTTCTCCCCTTCTAATGGATTCAATGGCTTCTTCAATTGAGTCCAATACAATTTCTTTTTCAGTGACGGTTTCCATAATTTTTATTTAAAATATTTTAGGAATTTTTCGTTGACTTTCGTCCAATGATAATTCTTGTTTACAAAGGTATAAGCATTATTTGACAGTACTTCTGATTTTTGGGGATTATTCAGGAGATCCACAATTAATTCGGCATATTCTTCAGGAGAATGACCAACTAAAATCTCTTCACCATGCTTTGCTCCGATGGCATTATTCACAGATTCACTAGTAATACATGTTGTGCCACAAGCCATGGCTTCTAGAATTTTGTTTTGTTGACCTATACCATTATAAATCGGAGCAACCAAAACTCTAGATTCATAGTATGCATCCCTGATATCCTCCATCCATCCAGAAATAATAACATTATTTTGAGCTAGTTGTTTTACACCCCTTGATGGTCTTGCTCCTGCAATCAACACTGTCGGATTCAACCCCTTCTGCTTTATGAGAGGAAGTATTTTATTTACTAAATATTTTGCAGCGTCGATATTAGGGCGATATCCCATATTACCCGCGAATACAATATCATATTTGATCTTTTTTCTTTGTCTCTGAAAGAAATCTAAGTCTACGCCATTGGGGATCACAATAAACTTCTCACTTCCTTGAAAATTAAAGGCACACTTATCTTGTTGGGATATAATAAAACTGTTTTGAAATAAAGGGAATAGTGCTTTTTCGAAATCTTTCATTCTTTTCGCTTCAATCCTATAAAACCATTTTTTGTAAAAAACGGAATTCTTAATGCGGAGCGCCATACCTTTTGAAAAAGCATCCATATAATCTATAGATTTCGGAAGATCAACATGCTTGAGATACGCTGCCATTCTAGGCAAATGACAATAGACATGATCAGGCTTTACTTCTTGAACAAAAGATTCTATTTGTGCAAGAATTCTTTCTTGAAAAAAATAAATCTGTTGAAAAGGCATAGAGCTCATCCCATATTTCAGAATACTATAAAATCTGGAAAGTGTTGTCATTTTGATGAGTTTTATCTCCTCCACAAATTGCTCGACATGATGGATATCTGACAGATTGGGACTCCGATCATAGAGAGAAACTAAATACACCTGATGTTCTTGACTTAAACTTTTGATATGATAATATAGACGAAGCTTGTCCCCTTTCTCGATGGGATATGGAAATCTGGAACTAAGAACAATTATTTTCACTACACCGTATTGCTGTTGCAAAGTTAATCAATGCAAAACGATCAAGACCTATTAAAATCAAAAGAATATCCTTATTTGGCGTAAATCTCAGATTGAACTAAATTCTGATATTTATTGAGCAATTTCTGTGCATTTTGCTTGTTATCGTAATAATCTTGGACGAAGGTCTGTCCTGATTTTCCAATCCGATCCATTCTCTCAGGGTCTGCTATCAACTGAATGATGGTATCAGTCATTTCTTCAATGCCATCCGCTATTACAACGTGTTGGTTATCTTCTGCGTTAATCCCTTCTAACCCAATCTTTGTAGTCACCACAGTTTTCCCAAGAGCCATTCCTTCCAATATCTTCACACGCATGCCACTACCTGAAAACAAAGGAACGACCATCAGTGGAAAACGACCAATGAACAATTGAGCGTTCGGTACTTCGCCATGAATCACTACATTCTTCAGTTGAAGATTTCGAATAGAATCAGGAGTATGTCTTCCTGCGATATGAAATTTAATTCGTGGATCTTTTTCCAATATCTTAGGCCATACATTTTCCAAAAACCAATTCAAGCCTTCCAGATTTGGCATCCAATCCAAAGCTCCGATAAAACAAATTCCTGTTTTTTCGGCTTTCGGAGACATGGAAATATAATCATCAATTTTCAAACCTATCGGAGAAGCCATCGCCCCATTTTTATATCCTAATTTTTTAAACTTATGCAAATCTCTTTCTGAGACTGTGACCAAGTAATCATAATCATTTAGGTGAGTTAATTCATAGTTTTTTAACTTTTGAGTCAACAAACGTAAATACCATTTTTTGGCTGAAAAAGAAGTATTCGCCGTGATACGTTCCCATATTTCAAATTCAATATTATGAGCACGCATCGAGATGATGGCTTTGGAATATTTCTTAATAATATCAATATATGGCGTAAGATATAAGGTTTCTAATTGCACGACATCAAAATCTTCAGATTGTAAAACTTCAATCAACTTTTGCTCGAAAGCTTTACTTACAAAACGAGAAACATGATAACTATTCTTCGAAAAAAGATTTATCAATGCATCGATAGGATTCAAACTATTATCCAAATCAGTTACATAAATATTCTTGTAATGATTGAAATTTTTAGGAATAGAATTAACATCTGTAAAATGCTTAGTTGTATTCATGCTCAGCAAAGTGATTTCACTACCTAAATCACACATAGCTTTACTCAAATACGTCACCGCTATAGATTCCCCATCTTTCAAGGGGTAAGGGAATTTTTTACAAAGCTGCAGTATTTTCATTCGTTTTCGTTATCACCATCCTATAGTGGGCGCTAAAATAGAACTTTACTGGAGAATAGTCCAAAACCAAGCCAAAGTTCTGTTAAGGAAATGTGAAAAATCACTTCCACAAGAATAACATAATTTAAACGAATTTTATTTCCTTGTGCTTCTCAAAATATAGATTAATTTAATATTTAATATTTTGGAATATATAAATCTCACAAAATGAAAACTTATACTATTTTCGCTTAGCAATCTTATAAGTAACCATGTTATGCTTAAAGCAATAAATATTCAAAAATCATACGATAGCCTTGAAGTAATAAAAACTGCCAACCTAGAGGTTGAAAAAGGATCAATAGTCTCGATCATTGGAAAATCTGGGACTGGCAAATCTACCCTATTGCATATCTTAGGAACTCTTGATCTGCCCGATCAAGGTGAATTATTTATTGACGACATTGATGTCACACAGCTAGATCCAAATAAGTTAGCAAAATTTAGAAACACTAAAATCGGTTTTATATTTCAATTTCACCATCTGTTATCAGAATTCACCGCCTTAGAAAATGTATGCATTCCAGGCTTTATCAAAAAAGAAAACCCAGCTGTGGTCGAAAAAAAGGCAAAAGAGCTATTAGAATATCTTGGCTTATCTGGTCGTCTAAGCCACAAACCCAATCAACTCTCAGGAGGTGAACAACAACGAGTAGCTGTTGCAAGGGCTCTAATCAATCGACCCACCATCGTCTTTGCTGATGAACCTACTGGCAATCTGGACAATAGTACTTCAGATGAATTGCATGAATTAATCAAAAAACTTCAAAAAGACTTTAATCAAACTTTTATTATCGTTACCCACAATAACGAATTGGCCGCACTTAGTGACCAATGTTACGAAATGCAAAATGGTATATTGGTCAAGAAATGAATCAGCAAAAGCCAAATATTGAAGTACCGAAAGAAAGCCTAATCAATATAAGAAATTACTTAAAGGATTTTTTCAAAGATGTCATTGATCTGAAACATGGCGTTGTCAAATCAGAAACCATAAAAGAAATCCGAGATAAAATGACCATTAATGGCGCAAATGCCTGGATGCTCATGTGTTCCATTATGATTGCTTCACTTGGTTTAAATATGGATTCTCAAGCTGTCATTATTGGAGCCATGCTGATTTCGCCTCTGATGTCTCCAATTCTTGGCATTGGTTTGTCCGTTGGGATTAATGACAAAGAGATGCTTAAAAAGGCACTGATCCATTTTGGAATCGCCATTGGAATCGCCATCATAACCAGTACAATTTATTTTTATTTATCTCCATTCAACGAAACCGGTCCAGAAATACAGTCTAGAACACAACCTACCTTTCTTGATGTGATCATTGCATTCTTCGGTGGAATAGCCGGAATTATTTCCATAGCCAGAAAAGATATTTCTACCACTATCCCTGGAGTCGCTATCGCTACAGCCTTAATGCCTCCCCTTTGTGTTACTGGTTTTGGAATAGCCAATGGAAACTGGGGAATTGCAAGCTCATCTTTTTATTTGTTTTTTTTAAATACATTCTTTGTTTCCCTAGCTACCTATATTATCGTTCGATACTTAGGATTTCCTTACAAACAATATGTATCCATTCAGGCAAGACGTAAAGGTAGAATGTATGTTTTTCTTTTTGCCCTTCTTGTTATTATCCCTAGTTTTTTCATTTTCACCAAGGTATTCAAAGAGTATAAAACAAGAATTAAAATTGATGAATTCATAGATAATTATATTGGTAAAGACAAAATATACCTAGATGACTATGTGATTATTAATGAAAATCCCAAACGACTCATTTTAAAAGTTTATGGTGATAAAATAAACAAATCAAGTATTGATAACTATCAAGAAGGATTAAAAAAATCCGGAGTAAATGACACTAAAATCGAAATCATCACGACATCTGAAATCAAGTTGGAACAACTTAAGAAATTAGAATCAAAAATTAGTGGGGTACAAAATATCGCGGAACGCTTATCGGTAGTAGAAGAAGAAAAAAAGAAAAAAAGCCAAGACATAATACTGCTAGAAGAAAAATTGAAATCCTTTCAGTTGGATTCCATGCTCTTTCAATCACTCTCCTTAGAATTGAAAGGCCTTTTTCCAGATCTTGAGAATTACTATTTTGGCAAAATGCAATATTCCAATTTTTATTCTTCGACAAATGAGATCCCAGTCGTCTCTCTGGATTGGAAGAGTTCAAAAAGCAAATCTCTTCGAAATTCTGATGAAGTAAAAATTAAAAAGTTTTTAATTCAACGACTGTCCCTAGATACATTGGTAATTTCAAACTAAATCTTAGCATGATTTAATCAAGTTAACACATGGGCTTGGATAAGTTTTCCCAAAGACAAAATTGTTTTCCTTTCTTTCTTCCTCATTCATCAAGTCAGGATAATGAATAAATTGACAAGGAAGATCTTTTAAATTTGGCAACCAGTTTTTAATATATTCCCCATGAGCATCATAAGACTTTGATTGTGATATCACGTTAAATTGAGGAGTTTCTCTTTCATCACTTCCTACCCCTGCAATTAAATTCCAATTTCCATAATTACTACAAGGATCATAATCTATCAATTTAGATTCAAAGTATTCAGCTCCCATCAACCAGTTTATTTTTAATTCCCAGACCAAAAAATAAGCACAATTCATTCTTCCGCGATGTGATATCATTCCAGTCTCATTTAGTTCTTTCATGTTGGCATCAATAAATGGTATTCCCGTACGTCCTTCCGCCCAAACATTGAACCATTTAATATCCTCAGATTGATTTAATTCTTTAGATCCTTGAATTCCTTTAAATTGAAATACACTGTTGCCATGTTTCTTCGCCATAAGGCGCAAAAAATCCCGCAAAATTAATTCATGAAATAAACAAGAGGTATTCACATCGACGCCATACTTCTGCTCATATCGCCTCAATTCTTGGTAAACCATTTTAGGAGATAAACAACCTTGAGAGAGCGCAGCTGAAAGATGCGTCGACGACTCTGTATTTAACAGCCCATTTCTGGATTGTTTATAATTGGAATTATTAAAATTATTTTCCCATATATAATATCTCAAGCGTTCCAAAGCCTGAGTTTCTCCTCCTTTAACTGAATGATAAACACTATCCTTATAACCAAAATTTTCCAAAGAAGGTAGGATTCCATAATCTACCTCTATCGTCAACGGGTTGAACTGATTAGTTGGCGTATCTAGTGGTTCTCTTATGGGAACAAATCGCTCAACTTCTTTCTTAAAAACAGAAAAACTATCAGGAGTATGAGTAACTGGAAACGGTAAATCCGCAGTGTAATACAGCATCTTACCGCGCGAATATCGTACTTCTTGCCCAATCGACCATAGCTTTCTTTCTAGCTCATCCTGCACTTTGACTTCCTCATCTGTTCTCTCTCGATTACAAAAAATCCAACTCGTCTTGTACTCGTGCGCCATTTGAAAAATAATATCTTCCGCGATACCATGACGAATGATTAACCGACTGCCCAATTGCTTCAAGCCGACTTGTAAATCTTGTATACTCTCGATGATATACTTTGTTCTAAAACGATCTGTCTTGGCAAAACCATAACGTCTTGTTTTAGCTTTAAAGACGCGATCATCAAAAATATAAACAGGCAAAACTTCTTCCGCTGATCGCAAAGCATCATTGAGAGCTTCATTATCATGAAGCCTAAGATCATTTCGAAACCATATGATGACTCGCTTTTTCGTAAGGCAGATTTTTTACATTATTCTTACAACAACAAACTCCTTCTATTGGTTTACTGCTGAAATTTCAACTAATTTCGTTTAAAGTTAGAACAAATCTAAAAACATGTACAAGAGCTTATTCTTTATTTCGATCGTTTTCTTGATTTCGTGCCGAGGTAACATGAAAAACAAAAAATTGGATAAACTATTTCAAGAAACTATGGTCATTCATGATGACATCATGCCTGAAATGTCGACCATTCATCGATCAAAGAAAAAAATTCGAAAGATCTTAGAATCAACAACCGATTCTCTTACCAAGGTACAATTGATGGATGGTATTAAATTTTTAGAGCTAGCAGATGATGCCATGATGAACTGGATGGAAAACTTTGAAAAACCCAAAGATGATGCGCCTTTTGAAGAATCAAAGAAATATCTTCTTTACGAAAAAGAAAAAATAAAACAGGTAAAAAACATGATGGTAGATGCCATAAAAACCGCCAAAGATCTTACCAATGAAAATATATAACATTTTAGTGATCTGTTTTTTTGCGATAGGCTTGGGTTGTCAATCAAAACCCAAAAAACTTCCCATCATTGGTCAAGTTAAAATTGTTGGTCAAGACACTATTTATCATAAAATCCCTCCATTTAGTTTTGTGAATCAAGACAGCATGACAGTAGATAATTCGACCTTGAGTCCTCATATATATTTGGCTGATTTTTTCTTCACTTCTTGTCCATCCATTTGTCCCAAAGTAACCAAGCAAATGCTGCGATTACATGATAAATACAAGGATAACGATCGTGTTCGATTGGTTTCCTTTACGATGGATCCCAAACGAGATGACGTTAATAAACTTAAACTTTACTCCAAAAATCTGGAGGTAAGCAGTTCTAAATGGCATTTTCTGACTGGTAACAAGGACGAACTATTAGATCTCGCGGATGATTACTTCGTGGTAGCCTATGAGGATGATGAAGCACCAGGAGGATTTGACCACAGTGGAAAAATTCTCTTAGTAGATGAAAAAGGGCACATTCGATCATTTGCGGAAGGAACAGAGCCAGAAAGTGTAGATGAATTACTCAAAGATGTCGATATTCTTTTGAATGAATAAAACTCTGATTTGTATCATCCTTTTTTCTTCTTTGGCTTTCGCCGAATGTTTACCTCATGACTTCACCAAAGGAAAAAAAATTTATGAAACTCACTGTTCAAATTGCCACATGAGTGATGGTACTGGATTGAAAAGAGTATACCCACCAATCAAATCAGACTTCAGCGCAGAAAATTTTGAAATGATCCCATGTATGATTAAAAATGGATACAAAGATACTATTCAGATCGGTGAAATTCAATACAATTCGGCTATGCCTGCCTTCCCACAATTAAGTCCATTTGAGATTACCAATCTCATGAATTACATGAATAACGAATTCAATTTTAACAAGCCATTCCAAAGTCTTCAAAAAATCCGTGAAAATTTAGAAAATTGCCAATAAAACCCGTCGAATTTGTCGCATTGAATAAGTCGCTGAAATTATAGATTACTGAAAATTTGGGTTACTTTTGGTACATTCAAGAACAGTACGATTTTGCAAGGATTGAATCCTCAAAATCTTAAAATTTAATTGATGAAATATTGTTTCGCATTCCTTTTGTTGGTCTTTAGTCAAATGATCATTTCGGCTCAACCAACAAATAATGATTGTTCAGGTGTTATTGACTTAGGTGGAGCACCGGCTTGTCCCGAGGATATTTATTCCAACGTGGACGCCACCCCTTTTGATATTGATTTTGAAAACGAACCAGGATGTTTTGCCGAAAATCCTCCTCAAAATGATGTTTGGTTTTCATTCGTAGCCAATAGTGACATCACGGATTATAAATTCACAATCACTGGTGTCGCGGATAACGGAAATCCTATAACTAACATCCAAGTAGCAGTCTACCGAGGATTTTGTATTCCAAATGGTCTTACTCTAAGTGGGTGCGGTGTTGGAAACGCTGGCGAAACAAGCCTAGAATTTGAAATCAATGGCTTAACACCCAATGAAACCTATTACATCAGAGTCGACAATTACGGCGGAGATGAAAACGAAGGTGAATTTAAAGTCTGTGTCGATGAAGGCACCAATGAAGTGAACATTGACAGTGGCAGTTCAAATGCCTGTTCTGGTATTCTTTATGACAGTGGTGGTCCCGATGGAAACTATAGTGACAACGAAAATTTCACCTTCACCATCTGTCCTGATGAGATACATCAGTGTATAATTTTTAACTTAGAATATTTCAATTTAGAAGCAGGTGATTTTTTCGCACCAGGAGATGAGATGATTTTTTATAACGGACCGGATACCAATGCGCCTGTAATCAGTACCTTAGGAGATAGTGAAAACAACTTTGGAGCCTATGGCGGTAGTGGTGTTTGTCACACCGTCAGAGCAGATGATTGCTTAACGATTCAATTTACCTCATCCGACATGATGAATTTTGAGGGATTTAAAGGTGCTTGGGAATGTTCTCTTTTGACATGTCAGGAATTGGAAACCATTTCTGTCACAGAAAACGCGACAATAGAACAAATTGAACAAGCGATTTCGTCTCCATTAGCGGATGTTACCGTTACGGCAATCAACTGTCCTGAAGGATCTTTCGGGACTTTCACGGCCGATCAATCAGATCTAGGTATGGAGAAAGGATTGATTCTGACTTCGGGTACGCCAGAAAATGCAGTAGGTCCCAACTCAGACACCGGCATCTCGGTTGGTCATAATGCTCCAGGAGATGCAGACTTGGATGAGCTTTCTAATCTTTTTGGCGATGGCTCTTTATCAAATGATGCATGTATCATTGAAGTAGATGTTATTGCATTTACGGACGAATTAAAATTTGAATACATTTTTGGATCAGAAGAATACCCTGAATTTGTGGGATCAATCAATGATATTTTTGCCTTACTGATCTCTGGACCTGGCATCACGGGTATCCCCGAAATTAACAATCAAGAAAACCTTGCGGTGCTGCCCAATGGTAGTGGGACTTTAATAGAAATCAACTCTGTAAATAATATTGACAACTGGGAATATTATAGAAACAATGGTGAAGGTCAAAGTATTGAATACGACGGACTGACTTCTGATTATCTTGGAGTCAAGAAAAGTTTGACTGCCAGAGCGAGTGTAACGCCATGTGAAACATATAAGCTAAAATTTGCTGTGGCAGATCGCTCGGATGATATTTTAGATTCGGGAGTTTTTATCTCGGACATTACTTCTGGTGTACCAACAATTGCCGTCGAATTTGCATCCGGCTTAGACTACTTTATCGAAAAATGTACGGGCGATCAAGATTTATTAACGATTACCTTAGAAGAAGCCAATGAAGAAGACTTAAGCTACACGGTTGAACATACAGGTACCGCTACGCTTGATGTAGACTACACTTCAGGAATCCCTAATCCTCTGGTTATTCCAGCGGGCACGACAGAAATTTCATTTCCCATTATTCCAATTGATGATAATCTGGTCGAAGGAACAGAAACGATTATTATTTCTTTAGTCAATGATTTTGGTTGTGGCGAAATACCAGTGACAACCATTGAAGCAGAATTACGTGATCGAGTTGAAGTACAAGTAGAAGCAGGACAAGACGTAGTTTTTGCCTGCCTTGACGGCGAATTTCAATTAAATGCAACAGGAGCTACTGATTATACTTGGACTCCAGTACAATTTGTTTCAGATCCTTTTATATCCAATCCTTTTGTGACTACCGACGAAAGTCGAGAATATATTGTAGTTGGAAGCGTTCAAGGCTTATCTGATCCGGCTTGCATAGGCACGGATACCATTTTTGTTGAAATTGTTGATCCAGCAATAGAAATTATGACGGATGATCCACTCACTTTTTGTGTTGGGGATTCCATATCACTAAATGCAAGTAATAATGTTGGGGATTCCAATATTACTTGGATGCCAGAAACGGGGATTAACAATCCTGATTCTTCAGAGGTCGTGATTACGCCACCCTTTGCAACGGATTGGACCTATGTAGTCTCTGTTGAATTGGCAGGTTGTACGGCTTCTGATACCATCACTTTAAATGTGGACAGCTATGATTTTCCAAATGTATTGGTACAAGACAGTACCATCTGTCAAGGAGAATCGATTTTATTGGCAGACACCATCTTCTTTACCAATTCTACCTATGAGTGGACCCCAGATGATTATTTAAGTGATGCTAATATTGCTGCAGCTATTGCGACGCCAGAAGAAGACATCAGTTATCAATTGATATCTACAAGTGAAAACGCCGTTTGTGCCGATACCTTTGAGGTCAACTTTACTGTTATTCCAAACAGCGTTGAAATCAATGCGATGGATACTGTTTTCTTATGTAAAGGTGATAGCATCACGTTAAATTCAACAAGTACATCTGCCGGGATGGGATTAAGCTGGAGTCCTGCAGAAATGATATCAACTCCCGATTTAACGGGCAACAGTGTTACCGTTTTACCTGAGGTATCTGGATATGTTTACCTTGGCTTGGAATTCAATTCATGCTCTGATCTAGATTCTGTTTGGGTACAAGTAGATTCTTTACCTGTTCTGGCCATTGAGCCCATTCCGGCTCGACCGGATTATTGCAAAGGTGAAGTCATCGCTCTTGTAAGTCCTGGTTATGATCCTCTCCTCTATCCTAATATTAATCATTTTTGGAGCCCAGATACGGGAGTGAATGATTATGAGGAAAATTTTATGAACTTAAACATTGCAATAACAGCGACAGAAACGACAAGCTATGTACGTGAAACAAGCAATGGTGCTTGTTTTGAATCGAATGAAATTGAAATTATCGTGAAAGATCCTTCGATTACAATTACTGGTGTTGATACTATATTGCCATGTCCAGGGAAGGAGGTTGAATTAACAGCAAACTTTAGCAATTCGGATGTAGAAGATATACAATGGATACCATCGGCTGGAATCCAGTGTTTAGGAGATTGTGATCAAGCGGTTGAATCCTTTGTAGTGTTTCAATCGGGACAAGTTACAGTTCAAGCGGAAGTTGATGGTTGTCCTGTATTTGCATCCTTTAACATAGATATCATTCCGGGTACTCCTATTTCAATTACTGGAACTGATCCATTCTGTCCTGATCAAAGCTCGACTTTCATGGTGACATCCGATTTGGAATTTAATCAAACGGAATGGTTAATAAATGACACACCAATTGATTGTGATAATTGTGTTGAAGTAACCACTAATGTTCCTGCCGGCAATAACACCATTTATACTACAGTGACATATCTTGATGGATGCATGATGAATGACTCATTAGAAATAGTCACTTTCAACCCGGACACAATTTGGATTTCGACAACACCTCAAATTGATCAGGATGAAAACTATGCAATCTTCCAAGAAATTACTATACAAGGAAACAGTAATAATCCCGTGGCTGTAGCGGAATACAACTGGACGATAAATGGTGAACCCTTAAATCAAAATGTGCAAAGTTTTGATTATTTATTAGAAAATGAAGAAGAGTGTTTTACTCTAGAGATTGTTTATGTAAATGGATGTTCTAAAACAAATACTTTCTGTATTTATCCAGAAATCCCACGTTTCGTTTTCCCTAATGTTTTCATTCCAGGAGGACAAGCGGATTCAACCAATATACTCAATAAGACATTCTCATATCTTGTTGCTTTAGGTGATGTCTATATTGATGATTATGAATTTTATGAAGTAGAGACTTTTAGTGTTTTCAATCGGTGGGGACAAAAAGTATTTGATTGTACCGATGTTGAATGTGCGGAAAAAGGATGGGATGGAACGTATAACGATACGCGTCTGCAAGGCGATGTTTATGTCTTTGTTTTCAAGGCAAGACTCTCCAATGGTTATGAATTTGATCTCATAAAAGGGGATGTCACACTGCTGCGCTGATAAATAAAAAATGATATTATTCACTTCAAAAGGTGGATGTACTTGAAGTTAAATTTCAATAGTACATCCACCTTTTTTCATTAAATTGAGAGATATTTGATGACATTTTACAATTAGATAAAGTCCAGAAACTAAAACATGAACAAATACTTTTCGAACGGATATCGTGATGGGGCTCGGTGACCATCAAAAGATTGACGAATTACAAGTTCTTTGGCCTGATGGAAAAGTTCAAGTTATAAAGGATCTTAAAGTCAATCAATTAATCCAATTAGACTATAAAAATGCCACGAATCAAAACATCAATGCTCAAAAAAACATCGAATATTTCACACAATTAGTTGATCTTCCATTTAACTACCAACAATTAGAAAATGTATATGATGATTTTAAGGATGAAATTTTACTTCCCAATAAATTATCAACACAAGGACCTAAAATAAGCAAGGGTGATGTCAATGGAGATGGACTGGATGATGTGTATATCTCTGGAGCGAAAGGAATGGCAGGTAAAATGTTTGTCCAAAATCATCAAAATAGTTTTGATGAGACCAATCAAAAACTGTGGCAAAGTGAAAAGAGATATGAAGACATTCATGCTCATTTTTTTGACTCTGATATGGATGGAGACATGGATCTTTACGTAGTCAGTGGTGGAAATGAAAAAAATAGTGATCTCCAAGATCGTCTTTACCTCAATGATGGAGAAGGCAATTTTTCGAAAAGTCAAAATGCTTTACCTAGACTAAAACAGAGTGGATCTATTGTTCAATCATATGATATTGACGAAGATAAAGACCTAGATTTGTTTGTGGGTGGTCGAGTTGTTCCGGGTAAATATCCGGTCCCTGCCAACTCATATATTCTGTTGAATGAAAACGGCAAGTTTAAAAATGTCACTGAAGATTTAGCACCTGATTTGTTAAAACTAGGTTTAGTGACGGATGCGATCTTTAGCGATTACGACAAGGACGGGGATAAAGATCTCATGATTGTCGGTGAATGGATGCCATTGACAATCTTTAAAAATGATGAAGGTCGATTTTCAAAATCAAGTTTGGAAGAAACGACGGGTGTCGGATGGTACTATTCCATCAGTGAAAATGATTTTGATCAAGATGGTGACCAAGATTATGTTTTGGGCAACCTTGGTTTAAACAATAAATTTGGTGCAAAAAAAGAGAAGCCTTTTCATGTTTTTTGTGATGACTTTGATGATTCTGGGAATCTAGATATCGTCTTAAGCAAGGAAAGCAAAGGAAAATTACTACCTGTCCGCGGAAGAGAGTGTTCTTCTCAACAAATGCCTTTCATCAAAGAAGATTTCCCAACATTCAAAAGTTTTGCCCTAGCTGATTTATCCAAAATATATGGTCAAGAAAAGCTAGCCAATGCTTTGCATTATGAAGCGACCAATTTTGCAAGTCTTGTTTTAACCAATGAGAGCAATGGCAATTTCAAAAGCACCAATCTTCCAATCGAAGCACAAATGGGTCCATTATTACAAACTGTTTTTCATGATATAAATCAGGACGGACACATCGACATCATCGGAGGAGGAAGTATTTACAACGCTGAGGTTGAGACTGTGCGTTATGATGGATCGAAGGGTTTTGTAATACTAAATGACGGCCTAGGAAATTTTAAGAACTATGATCAATCCGGCCTCAGTCTCGATGGTAATATCAAGGATTTGTGTTTGTTGAGTGTGGGAAATTCAAAACAATTGATTGCTGTACGAAATAGTGATTCGGCTTTGTTTTTTTTGGTGAAGTGAATTGATTAACAAGTTAAAGCGAAAATTACCAAGTCTAGCTCTCGACTCTTTTCTTTTGATCAACTTGTTAAATAAAATATAAATAAATTCTACTCAAATCTATCGAAAGTCCATTTTTGGTTGAACCTATCAATAAACTGAAGTATCCCAAACTCTTCATTGTAATAAATATTTCTAGATTTTTCATCATCAAAGTTATCATGATACATCACATCGTTAAAAACCCTTTCGCCCAACATTAAGGTGGGCTCGGTAATTATTTCATTAATAAGAAAATTTTCTTCAGGCAAACCATTATTAGCTATGATATAAAAAAATTGATTATAAATCATAACATCTTCGATTAAATGTACCCACAAAACCGTTCCATGTCCTTTCCCTGAAGGATCTAATCCATCAGGGGTCTCATCGATTCTGAGCATAAAAACTTCTTCAACTCCTCCGATGTCACCAATTAGAGAAAAAAAATGAGTTTCAAATTTATATTGAAACAACGGACTTAAATAATTTCCCAATTTATGCATTAACAAAGTATTTGTTAATGCCATTTTCAACTCATTCCCATCCTCATCCCGAAAGACAACGTTTGCTTTTCCATCATATGGAAAATTATCATAAGAAGAATCTGGTATTTCATAACAAAAATTTTCTCCATCCACATTATCCTCATCATTTTCGCGGCAAGAACTAAATATGAGCAGAAACATTGCAAAATATGTTACTATTTTCATTTTTTTCTATTTATCCTAAGTATGTACAATTTAGATTTCCGATTTAATTTATTCTTCATCCGTGACTAGACGAATGTTCTTCAATACCTTGATATTACATTAATGAAGAAGCATTTGATTATTATAGAACGCCATATGGTCCTTTAAGTGATAAAGGTTTTTCGGAGACTCAACTCGATTCTATAATCTTGGCATACAATCGAAATATTTATAAACAAGTTATTTCTGACAAAGAGTATAATGACATCAAAAAGTCCATTGAACTAAGTGTCCGCCCACCAGAACCTTATCGTGATCCTAAAAAGAAATCAACGAAAATCTTTGAATCCGACGCTTGGAAAAATCGATATAAAAAGAAGTAATTCTTTTATCCTAGATTTTTTGATTGAATACTAAACGCGGCCCTTCAAATCCTCAATCATCTTCTCCAAAATACTAATCCGCTCCTCGGCATCCTGCTGTTTCTTTCGCTCCTTAGCAACCACCGCTTCTGGCGCGCCCGCAACAAATCGTTCATTACCCAATTTCTTCATGACTGAATTCAAAAATCCTTGTTGGTATTTTAATTCCTCTTCTGCTTTGGCAAGCTCTTCTTCGACATTGATTTCTATTTCTACTGCAACAAAATATTCATCGGTTCCAGAAACAAAAGATAATTGATTGGCTGGTTTCTCTTCGATTAAAGTGAACCCACTTAAGTTGGCCAACTTGATCAACATCTCTTTGGCACCAGAGCGATCAAAGAGCGCTTTTGATGTGCTCGAGTTCATCACGCTGCTTTCTAGGGCCTCCTTCATTTTTATGCCATGCTGATTTTTCAAATCACGAATCTTACTGACCACATCTTTTACAGTCTCTAGGCTACCCAGCAGCTCTTTGTCATAAGTTTCTACATTCGCCGAAAGGCTCATCATACAGTCCTCCCCTTCTGAGCGTTCCTTCAAATGATGCCAAACCTCTTCTGTAATAAATGGCATAAAAGGATGCAATATCGTACAGATGGAAGAGAATATTTCGATGGTATCATCAACCGTCTTTTGATCTATCTTCTCACCAAAGGCTGGCTTAATCATTTCTAAATACCACGAACAGAAATCCGTCCAAACCAAAGAATAAATGTTCATCATTGCTTCTGATAAACGGTAGGCTTCAAAGTTTTTCTTCAATTCTAGTTGAAGGGACTTGAGTTTTTCGTGCATCCACTGAACAGCCAATCCAGAGATTTCGTCTTGTTGTTTACTTTGATCAATTTCAAAACCTTTAACCAATCGCAGGGCATTCCAAATCTTGTTACAGAAATTTCTACCGTTTTCACAAA
>JAHDCZ010000044.1 GCA_020629615.1 Saprospiraceae bacterium | reverse complement strand
ATATTATGGCGGTAGATGTAATTTTAGGTTTACAATGGGGAGATGAAGGTAAAGGGAAGATTGTAGATTACTTGGCGGACAAATACGATATGGTTTGTCGTTTTCAAGGAGGGCCAAATGCTGGACACACCTTAGTTATTGAAGGACAAAAGTTTGTACTTCACACGATTCCTTCCGGTATTTTTAGATCAAATATTTATAACCTAATTGGAAATGGGGTTGTAATTGATCCAGTTACCCTTGTAAAAGAGATGGATCGTTTATCAGGTACGACTATTGACTTTCATAAGAACCTATTTATAGCAAAAAAGGCACATCTCATTTTGCCGACTCATCGTTATATTGATGCGGCCGCAGAAAATGCCAAAGGAAAAGAAAAAATTGGCTCAACACTAAAGGGGATTGGTCCAACTTACATGGATAAAACAGGTCGTAATGGTCTAAGATTTGGTGATATTCATAGTAATAGCTTTAAAGATCGATATCAAAAATTAAAGGAAAAACATCTAGGTCTAATCCGTCTCTATCCAGAAATAGCATTCAACTTAGAAGAAGAAGAATCGAAATGGTTTGATTGTGTAGAAAAATTAAAATCTCTCAACTGTGTAAATGGCGAATACTTTGTAAACAAAGCCATTAAAGAAGGTAAAAAAATACTAGCCGAAGGAGCCCAAGGATCCATGTTAGATATTGACTTTGGAACATACCCTTATGTCACCTCTTCAAATACGGTTACTTCTGGTGTATGTAATGGACTAGGGATTGCTCCTTCTCATATTGGAGAAGTAATTGGCATTACCAAAGCCTATTGTACTCGAGTTGGTGGGGGGCCTTTTCCTACCGAACTTTTTGATGAAGACGGTGAACTATTACGTAAAATAGGTCATGAGTTCGGTGCTACTACCGGCCGTCCTAGAAGATGTGGATGGATAGATATTCCCCAGTTATTGTATACGATCATGATCAACGGAGTAACTCAAATTGCTTTAACCAAGTTGGACGTCTTAAATGAATTCTCTGAAGTTAAAGTTGCGACCAAGTATAATTACGATGGAAAATTACAAACTGAAATTCCGTATGATCTATGTGATACAGATGTGAATCCACATCTTCAAACTTATACTGGATGGAATACTGATATTAATGATGTCAAAAAAGTCTCAGATCTTCCAATACTCGCTAAGGAATATTGTAAGGAGTTGGAAAACATTTTGGGAGTGAGAATTTCAATGATTTCAACAGGACCAGAAAGAGAAAAGCTTATTCTAAATCAATAAACTTAATCTACACTAGCAAAAACAATATATTGAAAATCTAAAGAAGTATCATCTGATACTATATTTTTATACCCGACACGCTGTAATAATTCTTCAACTTCAGATAAGTGAATTCTCTCTAATTTCGGAGGAGCCTTAATCGCTAAGTTTTTCATTTTATAATCCATAATGATTAACTTCCCTTCTGATCTTATTGTTGATCTTAGATTCCTTAAATATTCATCTTTATTCTCGATATATGCCAAGGTATTAACAATTAAAGCGATATCTGTTTCAACTCTTTCGAGCATAGGATTGTGAGCTGTCGCTAACCGTATATCTAAGCGTTGTTGAATAGAATCAGGTAGATTTAATTTTACCGAATTCATGAAATTAATCATAGAAGTATCAATATCAATCGCAATTACCTTTTTGGCTTTAAAAGCCAATCTAAAAGCAAAATATCCCAACCCGGCTCCGATATCCGCAACTATTTTATCTGAGAGATCACCCATTTTATCAATTACCAAAGAAGGCTTTTGCCATCGAGAACGCTCAGGATTGTTCGAATCTACTTCTCTTGAAATTCCCGTAGATTCGATTCTTTCAATTTGCTCAGTGATTTTAATTGGAGCCTTAGTATCGGGCGATTGACAAGATACATGTAGAATAAATAAACAAAAAAGTAAGCTAAATCTCATATAAACTCTTCTATGTACACGAATATAAATAATATCTTATCCGTATTTATAGATGTCTGTCATTATCCTTTCCAATTTAGAGCGCATTTTTTCCGATTTGATCGAAAAGCCATTGGTCATAATAGCAAAACTAACCCACTTCCCCGACTTGGTTTTAATAAAACCTGTATATGAGAGTACTCGATCCATTGATCCACTCTTAGCCCAAACCTTTCCTTTAGCTGGGGATTTTCTAAACATCTTACTCAATGTTCCCGTGGCACCTGCCCTTGGCAATAGCGAGGTCAAAGAGGGCATATCGTTATATTTGAGTGCATATTTTCTTAAAAAATTTGCCAAGAGCATGCTATTGATGTTATTTCTAGCCGATAAGCCACTGCCATCTTCCATATGCAGAGACTCCGTGTTTACCTTCAATTTCCTCAGATACTTTTTTAAAATATAAATACCTAAACCTCCACTTCCTCCTTTTGCCTTTTCTGTGGCTAAGGTTTTAAGCAAGCTCTCACAATACAAATTATTACTCTCAAAATTGGCTCTTCTAACAATCTTCCTCAAAGGGGGTGATTCAAATGTATAGATGTGCTTTCTCTTTATTTTATTTGGTTCATACAAAGCTTCATAAGACTGTGCTGGTATCCCGTCTTTTTTTAACTGCTCGTAAATATGAAAGGCCAAAAAATAAGGAGGGTCAGGAATCGATCCTTTAATCGAAAAATTACCCTTTCCTGCAGGAATGGTTCCTACGATTCGCTTTTTGTAGTTATAGGGACCCCCGAAAATATAGGCATTATCCCCAGTATTTGAGGAATCGACAGTAATCTCATTGGACAAGTCCAACCCAGGAACTTTGGGGCCGTAACCACTAATCTTTGGTCGGTTCCCTATTTTTGCCCTCTTATTAAGGAAAATTGAGTACTGGTTTTCATTAATATTTATTCCCCAAGCTCCCGCTGCATAATAATTTCCTAAATCGTTCCATTGCCATGAGGGACTAATGGGATAGGAATTGAAAATCGATTCGTCAGCAATTATTTTGCCTTCAATAGTTAGTATACCTGCTCGTTTTATTTCTTTTGAAATTCTCTTCAACAAATCCTTGAATGGAAGAATTTCATCAAATTTTTGGCTACCCAAAGTAGGATCTCCACTTCCAACGATATAAATATTCCCTTTTAAATTCCCTTCCTGATCAATTTTACCTGAATATGAAAGTTCTGTTTTAAAAGTAAAATCCTCACCTAATAAATCTAGCGCGGTAAATGTTGTTAACACCTTTTGGGAGGAAGCCGGAATCATGACCTTATGTTCATTTACACCTGCGATTAGTCCACCAGTTTCTAAGTCTAGTACTGTGATACTAATGTTAGCATATTTGAAGTCTCTGCTTCCTAGATGTTTGTTTATACGAGCGTCTAATGTTGTTTGTCCCATTAGGCTTAAAGCCAAAAAAGAAAACAAGCAACCATAAAATAATTTAATCATTATAATTCTTGATAATCTAATCCGATATGAAATAATGCATCTCCTTGATTGACTACTGAGGCATTATTATGACCAATAATATAGCCTTCCATCTTTGATATTACTTTAACGGATTTTGTGCCATATAAGTCTTTGATAACTCCAATTGGTTCATCTTTTTTAATATGAACACCTGATTTTTGTGTCCAGATAAATAATCCAGAATAAGGTGCTCGAATCCAAGCAGATCGCTTGAATAAAATACTTGGTTTTGTACTGATCGGTTTTGTTGATATCATCCCTTGAGAATACAAGACTCTTTTTAGTCCTTGAACGCCATGAGTAATTGAAAACCCATCCAGTCGTACAGATTCTCCAGCTTCGTAAACAATGGCTGGGATCTTCATATTTTTGGCCGCTTTCCGAAAAGACTTTACAATCAATGGCTTTTGAATTGTAAAAGGAGCAGAAAAAATTCTTGCCAATTGCTCGGCCCGTTTATCAGTCTTCGTATATCGTATTTGCGGATAATTATAACGACTCGCACCTCCTGTGTGAAAATCAAGTGCAAAATCTACAAACGGCAATATCTTCTTTGTAAGTACGCGCGCGACTCTTGAGGCCAGCGAACCACTAACCGAACCAGGAAAACTTCGATTTACATCTTTACCATCAGGAACCTCTCTACTAAAATTGATGAACCCAAATACATTCAACAGAGGGATTGCAATCACCGTCCCCGCCTCTAAGTTTTCCAAAATCTTAGATTCTATCGTCTGTCTCACGATCTCCATCCCATTAATCTCATCACCATGAACACCTCCTAAAAGCAATACGCATGGACCTGGGTTTTTACTACGATAGACATGTGTTAGAATACTGATTCTCGTATCCGAAGGCAATCGACCTACATTTAGCTTTACCATGGCATTTTCGCCTGGATGCAATACAGTATTGTCAATCACAAAAGCATCATCAATCGCTACTTTGGGTACAAATTCTATTTTCATTCTAACTAACGTTTCTTTGGACCATATCGATAATCTTACCTGCAATATCTACTTTGGTTGTCGTTTCTATTCCTTCTAATCCCGGTGAAGCATTCACCTCTAAAACCAAAGGACCTTTACTTGTTTGTAGCATATCGACGCCAGCAATTTCTAAACCCATAACTCTTGCTGCCTTTCTAGCCACAAATTTTTCTTCCTCTGTTAAATTAATTATTGTCGAACTGGCTCCACGATGTAAATTAGACCTAAACTCTCCAGGTCTAGCCTGCCGCTTCATGGCACCCACTACTTTGTCTTCCACTACAAAGGCTCTTACATCCGCTCCTTTTGCTTCATGAATAAACTCTTGAATCATGACTTTCTCCTTTGATTTATGAAAAGCCTCAAGAATTGATTCTGCGTTCTTTTTACTCTCAGATAAAATCACCCCTAGTCCGTGCGTCCCCTTAATCATTTTAATCACAATAGGCAATTCTCCTACACGCTCGATCATTTCTGACATGGCGTAATAATCCTTTGAAATTATAGAACGGGGCACATCCATTCCTGCCGCAGTCAGTGCTTGCAAACAACTCAGTTTATCTCTAGCCAATAATAAGGCACTAGATTGCAATGTGCTGTAAACCCCCATGTTGACGAAATGACGAATCACCGCCGATCCATGTGAAGTTGCCGTCGTACCGATCCTAGGAATTATAGCATCAATACCCACTAACTTCTCACCCTGATAATAAACACAATGATCATTCTTATCTATTACCAAGTCACATCTCATATGGTCAATCACCCTTACATCGTGATTTCTGCGATACGCTGCATTGACAAGACTCCGAGTACTGTATAATCCAGCATTACGGGATAAAATTACGATGTTCATAACCTTATTTTAAAATAAACTAAGACACATAAATATCTGAAAATAAGCTGTATTTATATCTATAATAACACTATATCATTTGGTTAAAATTGTATTCTTATTGATTTGATTATCTTGTAAGTCATCAAGCGAATGAATTATGGAAATTAAGTTGAATGATAAAAAAGTAATTAATGCCTGGGCGCTCTATGATTGGGCCAATTCTGCTTATGCCCTAGTGATTTCTACGGCCATATTCCCGGAATATTTTTATTTGAACTCTCCTGAAGTCGTGGATTTTATGGGCATGAAATTGGCAAACACTGCCATTTTCTCTTATGCGGTTTCCTTTTCTTTTTTAGTGATCGCTTTTTTATCTCCTATTTTGAGTGGTATAGCTGATTATAGTGGTCGCAGAATGTTCTACCTTAAATTTTTTACCATTTTAGGTTCATTTGCTTGTCTTTCAATGTACTTTTTCAATGGACCACAAGATGTCTGGGTAGGTCTAATAACGTTTATCTTAGCCAGCATAGGATATGCAGGAGGCGTAGTTTTTTATAACTCTTATTTACCAGAAATCGCCTCTGAAGATCAATTCGACCGGGTCAGTGCCAAAGGATTTGCCTATGGGTATTTTGGAAGTGTTTTACTGCTTATCGCGAATTTGATCATCATTGAAAAACCAGATTGGTTTGGAATATCAGATCCGAGATTACCTTCGCAAATTGCGTTTATGATGGTGGGGGTGTGGTGGTTGTTTTTTGCCTTTGTTGCTTTCAGAAATTTTCCCAAAGATCGAAACGATCCTAGCGCTGAAAATGTAATAAAAAAGGGATTGATCGAATTAAAGAAAGCATTTGACAAGGTATGGTCCAAGCGAGACTTAAAATTATTTCTTTGCTCGTACTTCTTTTATACCGCTGGTGTGAATACAGTCATCTATTTGGCAACTACTTTTGCGAAGGAAGAAATCAATATGGATACTGGAGAGTTGATCTTAACCGTTTTGGTCATTCAATTGGTTGGTATCGCTGGAGCTTATTTATTTGCATTCATAGCGGGAAAAAAAGGGAACAAAACCTCGATCAGCGCCATGCTAATCATTTGGATTTCGATTTGTGTTATGGCCTTCTTCGTCACTATGAAAATTCAATTTTATATCATTGCGGCACTGGTAGGATTGGTCATGGGAGGCATACAATCTCAATCCCGATCGGTCTATTCTAAACTTATCGAAGAGAGGGGATCTGACTTGGCTTCTTATTATAGTTTTTATGATATTTTAACAAAAGTATCCGTCGTAGCTGGAACATTTTTCTTCGGTCTTGTGGCACAAATGACGGGAAGTTTAAGAAATTCGGTCCTTGTGTTGGTTATATTCTTTGTCCTAGGCATCATTTTCTTGGCCGCTTCAAAAATGAGAGGAAGTGACGGTTTAAAACTTTAAATATTTTTTAGTACTGATATTCCAAACAGCCGGCATCGGGCGTGTTGGAGTCTCTCAAATTGCCTTCAAGGTCTATCTGAAATTGAAGATCAGGTAGTGCTATATTCTCGGCTACCGAAAGCGTATCTAAATGATAATCACTTTCATCTGTATCAAAGAAAAGGGCGTCTCCGGCTTGTACATTATAGCAATCATCGCAAAATTGGAAGAAATTGGCAAATTGCTCAGTATCCAATAAATCATCTCCTACCTTGACGACACAATTATTTAATGCATAACTAAAGGCTAAGGGATCATCACCAAGTGTGGCATCAGAAAAAAGAATTTCATTACTTTGGGATCCGGAGAAAATACAGTTGGAAAACCGTCCTTCAAATTGATTCACTAATATTTCTCCTAAGCACAAGGGGTCCGTGCAAAGGAAATTATTCGCGACAAGCGCTTCACTTTGATTGTTATAACTTCCAACAGAACAATAATCAAACTCGTAATTTCCTCCATAAACCAATTGAATTCCATTTCCACCATTGGAATGTATTAATATGTTACTTGCCGAAATATTCCCATGAACACCAATAATTCCAGAACTGGAAGTGTTCATAATGATGGAATTCCGTATCCTTAAATCCGCCATTGAATCAACTCGTACTCCGACTATTGAATTTTTGATAGTCGTATAATTGATTTCGTTGCCATGGCTCTCATTAAAAAATCGGATACCCCCCCATTGTCCAGAAACATCAGAAAAAGGCTCTTCCAAACGATCTCCTTGAATCACCACCGGGTTCGTTAATGTGCCCCTAGATTTTAAACGCCCCTCGGAGCCAAACACAATCACTCCATCATTATAGATACCGATATCTTCATCCTTCCCTACTCCACCATGAACATAAACCTGAGTACCCTCTGGAAAAATCCACGTACAGCTATCAACAAATAAAAATCCATAGAAAACATAAGGTTTGGGATCGTCGAATACCAAAGTATCACCACCACAGGATAAGCCTGAAATATTCCCACCATTATCTCGATTTGGAAAATAAATGGCATTTTGACCAAAAGCTTCCAAATAAACTACTTGCTCATTTCCATTGGTTGAAAACAACACCTTGTCCTCAATAATAAAAGGACTGACTGACAAGGGATTATCAGGATCAATCGTCACTTCGACAAAAACCCATAAACTATCATTAGCTCTAATTTCTATGTCTTGATAATCTTTGCCACCTTGACCATCTACATTCAAACGAAAGAAGCTTTGCTGACCATCTTCCAAACGTAAATTATTGATTCGAATGGATTGATCATGCGTATTAAATACCTTGAAATATCGAGTCGCTGAGCCCAATTCGGTGAAAACCGTATCAAACCTTAAAGTATCCAAAGAAAATTCTAATTGTGCATTTCCATCTTCAATAAATGATTCATCATTACAAGACTGCAACATTAGCCCCAAGGCAAAAATAGAAAGGAAGAAGGATAATATATATCTCGAAGAATTCATAAATCTAAGCGCTCTAGTGTCTTTGTCTTTCGACGAACAAATTAATTCTCAGTAAATGTACTACTTTTGGGCATCGATTAATCAGTATTTGAAAAAGTATAATGCCGATCATAGACGTAATCATACCTGCTTTTAACGAAGAAAAGTCGATTAAAAGTGTATTAAATGATATTCCTCACCGACTTGTTCGACATATACTAGTATGTAACAATGGAAGTACTGATAACACAAAAAAAGTCGCTGAACAAGCTGGTGCTATTGTCCTGGATCAACCAAATAAAGGTTATGGAAATGCCTGCCTTAAAGGGATGGAATACATTGCGCTACGGGAGGTCAAACCTGATATTGTTGTGTTTTTGGACGGGGATTATTCTGACTATCCAGAAGAAATGCCCAATCTGATTAAACCAATTGCAGAAGAAGGTATGGATCTTGTCATAGGATCACGAGTGAAAGGAGAATTAGAATCAGGGTCCATGCAACCACAACAAATTTTCGGAAACTGGTTAGCGACAAGTTTAATCAAACTATTTTATAAGTACGAATTTTCAGATTTAGGTCCGTTTCGCGCGATTAAATATCAAAGTCTATTGGATATTAACATGGAAGATAGAGACTTTGGTTGGACCGTAGAGATGCAAGTAAAAGCAGCCAAACTGAAAATGAAATGTGTTGAAGTTCCTGTAAATTATAAAAGACGAATAGGCGTCTCAAAAGTCTCAGGAACAATAAAAGGGACTATTCTAGCTGGCCATAAAATATTATGGACTATTTTTAAACTACTCTAAGAAATGACAGAAATCATTGGATATACGATTGTAGGCATTTACCTCGTGGCACTGAGTTACGTTACCTTTTATTGCCTGATGCAGTTTCATCTTTTACTTCATTACAAAAGATATAAGAAAGAAGAAAAAACGAATAAAACAACTGCCCCTCAATTGCAAGGGCACCCCTTTGTGACCATTCAACTTCCGATATTTAACGAACTCTATGTCGTCGAACGTTTAATTGATAACATTTGCAAATTTGATTATCCAAAAGAACAATTTGAAATTCATATCCTTGATGACTCCAACGACAAGACAGTAGAAATATCCCAAAAGAAGGTAGCTGAATACAAAGCAAAAGGGTTTAATATCGAACTGATCACGCGAAAAAATCGAGTGGGCTATAAAGCGGGTGCACTAAAAGAAGGCATGAAGTACGCTAAAGGAGAATTTATTGCGATTTTCGATGCGGATTTCCTTCCTGAGTCAGACTTTTTGCAAAGAACTATACCATATTTTCAAAACGAAGAAATCGGGGTTGTTCAAACTAGATGGGATCATATCAACCAAAACTATTCTCTCTTAACAAGACTTCAAGCTTTTCAACTGAATGTTCATTTTACCATAGAACAAAAAGGAAGAGATCATGCTGATTATATGCTGCAATTTAATGGAACAGCCGGTGTTTGGAGACGTCAAACCATCGAAGATGCCGGTGGATGGGAAGCTGATACTCTAACGGAAGATTTGGATTTAAGTTATCGGGCACAATTAAAGGGCTGGAAAATTGAATATTTGGAGGATATTACCGCTCCTGCGGAATTGCCTAGCGAGATGAACGGCTTAAAATCTCAACAGTTTCGATGGATGAAAGGGGGCGCTGAAACGGCAAAAAAAGTTTTACCTGGTCTTTGGGGATCTGAAGTCGCTTTAAGTCAAAAAATACATGGGACGTTGCATTTGATGTCTAGCACGATCTTTCTTTTTGTTTTCATTATTGGCGCGTTTAGTGTCCCTGTACTTTTTTTGATGAATCCATTAGGCATCTCGGGCAATATCCTGACAGTTTTTATGCTGGGTTTACTCAGTATTGTGATTGTATACTACACGGCGAACTTAAACACCTCTTGGAAAGGCGCAAGTACTACTAAGTTCATTATTAAATTCATCCTCATCTTTCCAATATTTCTTGGTATTTCTATGGGCTTATCGCTGCACAATAGTGTTGCGGTCTTACAAGGCTATATCGGAAAGAAGTCGGCATTCATTCGAACGCCTAAATTCAATATCAAAGGAATTTCGGACAACTTAGTGAATAAGAAATACCTAGCAAAAAAAATCTCCTTAACCACCATTATGGAAGGGTTCATGGCACTCTATTTTATGGCGGGTATCGCAGCTGGACTTTATATTGGGAACAGTGCATTTTTAATCTTTCATTTCTTATTAATGATAGGATACGGAACGATATTTTTTTATTCTGTCAAACATCTTAGTAATTAACGCTTGACGCGAATGTATGAAATGGCAATCTTGCATAAGTGTCTTTTTACTTTTCAGCGGAATACTATTTTTGGGTTATGTTCCAAAGCAATCCGATTTCTACTTAATATTCGCTGGATTTAGTGGTTCATTTATGGGCTATGTCGGATTACTAAAAGGAAAAGAACTAAGTATTAAGCAACTAGTATTGATCGCTATCCTTTTACGGATCTTGCTCATTCCTTCATTTCCCCAATTATCAAACGATATATATCGCTTTCTTTGGGACGGATTGATTTTGGATCACGGAATGAGCCCCTATACTCACTTGCCAAGTGAAGTGCTCTCTATGAGCTTAAAAGGACTGGATGACACCCTCTTTAATCTATTAAATTCGCCATATTACTATTCTGTCTATCCTCCAATTGCACAATCGATCTATTGGCTAAGTTCAAATGTAGGAATGGGTGATGTGTACTGGACTTCGGTTGTGATGCGTGTGATATTGATTTTAGCAGAAATTGGCATACTTTACTTATTCCTCCATATCCTTCCAAGACTGGGAATTTCATCTAAAATGGCCTTTTGGTACGCACTTAATCCCTTAATTATAATTGAGTTGGTCGGCAATCTTCATTTTGAGGGTTTGATGATATTCTTTTTACTGCTCAATTTAAAAATGATTCTGGATCAAAGATATGCTCTAGCGGGACTAAGTTTTGGTTTATCTATTGGAACAAAATTGTTACCTCTCATATTTCTGCCATTCATTTGGAAGTATTTAAAACTAAACAAGACATTCTTAGGCACAGTCTTCGCTGTCTGTATGATTCTATTTTTGCCAATTGTACTTACAGATTTGTCTCATTTTGTGAAGAGCATTGATCTATACTTTGGAAAGTTTGAATTCAATGCTTCTGTTTATTATCTACTTCGTTCTCTTGGATATCATATTTCGGGGTATAATTTAATACGCTATCTCGGACCAGCATTAGGTATTCTAACACTTGCCTATTGTACTTGGAGGTTTTTCAAACAAGAAGAAAACGATTGGAGTGCACTGGCTTATTCTTCACTAGCGGCTTTCTCGATTTATTTGTTTTTGGCGACAACCATTCATCCCTGGTACTTGAGCTTAGTTCTTTTTTGGAATGTATTTATTGGCCAAAGATTTATTCTTGTTTGGAGTTTTATGATTGTACTAAGTTATATTAACTATAACAATTTAGAATATCATGAAAACCTTTGGATTGTTTCTCTAGAGTATGCTTTAGTTATCCCAATATTTATTTATGAAAACAAGATGCTGTTCAGAGAGAATCCAAGATATTGATAATCATATTCTAGATGATTTAAGTTAAAGCTTGTTACTTAACTTGCGTGTCATTAATTCCGAATACATCAGATTTTTTTCATCTTATGGTAGAGCCGAAGTTAAAAAGAGCTTCTCTTGAAAAATGCGCATTCTACTTCAAACAATCATTCGTCAATTAGATCAAATACGTATCATATCGGCAGAAAATAAAAAGAGGCGCTCAAATGATGAACGCCTCTTTTCTGATTTATCGTTTCGATAAATTAATATTCCCAAAGGTCATGCTCAAAATTGAACAATTCCATTTTAATCTTTTCGGATTCTAATAATCTATCTCTTCCTTCGTTCTCGTATCCATAGATTTGATCCTGAAGTCTCAAATCCAGTACATTAGATTTCTTATAGATATAACTGGCAAAATATCTTGACTCGAATAAATCGTACCAAGTCATCGGTGCCATATCATTATAATCATTGAATACTCGGTGTTTTGCCAAAAACTCTCTAGCTTCAGGATAGTAGACATAGAACAAAGCCATTTGACCTTTGTATTCTCCTGTTTCGTCATCCGTCAAATTAATAACTGGAGCGATAGAAAGGATTCTACACTTTAGCATAGCAGCTTCTTCATCAAAAAACCAAACTTCCTTAATACGATATTGTTTGATATCTTCCCAAAAAATTTCAGAAGGAATTACTTTGATAACTTCTTCATAGGTATCATAATCAAAATCAGAAATCGTATCAACTGAGTATAATTTTTCTTGAAGACCAGCATCATCCAATGGCTCAGTGAATTTCTCATCGTCGAATAAGGTGATATCTCCATTCTCCGCCAATTCTTTAAGAATAGTAAAGAAAGGTTTTTCTGGATTCATGAATGGTAAGTTCATTTTTTCACGAACATCCACTAACCTCCAGATTCTTTTTTCCCATGCAATATCCGCCTCACGAATAGGCTCATAAGGTAGGACTTTGTTTTCAACAATCAATCGTTTTGCAACGATATCGTCAACATACATATCTTCTGCAGGCTCACTAGATTCTGTGATGATGTCCTCATCTTGAGCATTTACATTTAGCCCAAGGGCGAGGAAGAAGAATAACAGGGAAGAAAATTTAATCAATTTCATTATCGAAAATTTAAAATTCTTAAATCGGCTTACTTAACAATAAATACCATTTGACCTAAACTCCTTGGAGCAACATCACCTGGACATTTACATTTTATGTTTGTCATATAGTATCTGTCAGAAGGCTTCGCACTTTTAACCAATTCTATCGCTTTTCCTTGGAATTTACCACCCGTATTCTTTACAACTTCAATATCTTGTCTCTTTGCAGCTTTTTCCAAAACAAAAGACTCAATTCTACATTTAGCATCAAAATCAAATCCTTCTAAAACTGGAAATATTCCAGAACTTGCTTTGAAGATTCCACTCTTTATCACACCACCAGCATTTTTACCAAGTTTTGGTGAAGGATCAGGAATTCTTTTTACACGAAATTCTTTATTCGCATTCATACCATCTGCACTTACATTAATTTTGGCAAATTCTCCTTTACGCGTAGGTTTTGTAACTTTTACAGTGTAAGTCCCATCACCATTTTTATTGATAGTTCCCCCACCAGGTCCTGACATACTTACTTTCATATTGTTACTGTTTACACCCGCAGCAGAAATTTCAACTGGGTTGTCAACACCAATGTAGAATACATTCATTTTAGTAGGTGAAATTGCGACAGAACGCTCTCCAACCTCATATTCGAAGGTATTCGTATAAGTATCAGTCTCTCCTGTAACAGGGTTAGTCACAGAAACTTTAGCATTATATTTTTTAGATCCTGATGAGGTTGTGGTTGATGTATACTTTGCATTTCCATCCTTATCAGTCGGTAAGTTTCTTCCATCTACAGAAATGGAAATACCAGTTTTAGAATCACCACCAGCGGCAGCACTTAAGAATATATCTGCTTCGTATTTTTCACCTTTAATGACGTAAGACTTCTTAGGGGCCGAAACCACTCTAAATTTATCCAAGACAACATCTTTTGTTAAACCAACTTTACCTGCAAGGTAATTTAGTACTGCAGATTCTGATGCTTTAATATCATTTTGAAATTTAGAAAAGATCGGTTGAGTTGCCCCAAGTGGCATATGACCAAAAGTAAAATCAGCCCATGATGCCTTCTTATTTATCGATGTTTTCCATGATTCCTCATCAATTTCGATTGGAATTTTACTTTCATACTCTTTACGATCAACTGTATCAATGAAAGACAAGAAACCTTGCTTAATTTCCTTCAATTTATTTACCATCTCTTCACCTTTCCCTTCATCTACCATGTACTTTGTAGTACCGTCGTAATTTTTCTTTCCTTTCAGTACTCTTTTATCCTTCACCATTACATAGTCTCCTTCATCTTCTACACCGTTGTTATCTCCTGATCTATCGATTAAGGTTGACCATATATCAGCCAAATAATCTGTTCCTTCTTTTGAAAGTGCACGAACAGGATCAATCCTATCGGCATATACTTGAAGAGAAGCTTTTTTCTTTGCACTCTCTTTTATTGTTGCAGGCAATGCGGCATTAGAAGCATCTAATGAGGCACTTGCTCTTTTCAATCCACCATCGACCATTTCAAATGCGTTAAAAATTTCCGCAGATACGTTTAAGGCCAAAAGTGCTGTAAGTACCAGGTACATGATGTTGATCATCAACTGCCTGGGTTCCTTTGGTATTGACATCTTTTTTTAAGTTTAATTGGTTAGTTAAATAATTGATTAGACTTAAATCAAGATTAAGCACCTTTTTGGAAAGCAGATAATACATTTCCATATACTCCATTCAAAGAAGATAAATTTCTATTCAATGAAGACATTTGTTCTTTATATAATTTAGTATCCTCTACAGTTTCATTTAATGAAGACATCGCATCATTCAACTTAGTGTAGAAGTTATGCATACTTTTCATTTGTTCTCCAGTTTCAGAGAAGTCAACTTCTTGTAATGCTTTTAATGAGCCTAAACTCTTTGACATGGTTTGTAATTCATCCAACATACCTCCTAATTTCCCTTCTACATTATCAGCATTTAACGCTCTTGAAGCACCAGCTGTTTCTCCTGCAGTTAGTGGCGAGATATTTGAACTATACGTATCCAATCCGGGATATAATTTTTCCCAATAATAATCTTTTTCAGGTGGTAATAAACCTAACATTAAGAATAGAAATGCCTCGGTTAGAAGACCAATGGTAATGAATACATTACCCAGAGGGTGACTTGTAATTTTCATCAAGGCTCCAACCATAACTACGGCAGCACCTACACCAATTACGAAATTTTTAAAATATTTAAATCCTTTTGATTTGATAAAACTCATCTTTACAAAAATTGAAAACGGTTAGTTAATAAATTGCACTACTTCAAAAACGAATAATCTCATTAATGTAGTATAAAAAATTATATACTTTACATACTACTGCTCTTCTATCCACCTTCAGCAAGGCAAAAAAGCAATATTATTTTAGAAGTCATTGATTGAACGACCAAGGAATGTTAGAGCACATCTGAATCCTATGTATGATTTTGTTGTGTCTTGAAACTCCCAGTGACGTGTACCAGTCTGTAAGAAATATGAAATATCTTTCCAAGAACCTCCTCTGATTACTTTTCTTTTGTAAACATCAGGGTCGTCGTCTTGAGCGTCATACTTAACGTCTGAATTTAAATCATGCTGAGAAGCATAGGCATTTTCTACAAATGCTGATTCTGTCCATTCAGAAACATTACCTGCCATGCAGAACAGTCCGTAGTCATTAGGGAAATATGCATCAGCTTTAACAGTATAAAGTCCTCCATCTTCAGGATAGTTTCCTCTACCAGGCTTGAAATTGGCAAGCAAACATCCTTTGGCATTTCTCACATAATATCCACCCCATGGATATGGAGCTAAATCATGACCACCTCTAGCAGCATACTCCCATTCTGCTTCAGTAGGTAATCTAAACTCTTCAGTATTAGGCTCGTCTCCTCTAAAAGAATCCCATAATTTAGATCTCCAATGGCAAAATGCTTTAGCCTGCTTCCAATTAACTCCCACTACTGGGTAATCATCAAAAGCCGGGTGCCAGAAATAATTTCTAGCCATTGGTTCGTTGTAGGAATATGAAAAATCTCTAATCCAGCATAAAGTATCAGGATAAATTCCTACTTCCTCGTCCTCGATTAATTGAGTTCTAATATTATCAGCATCTGCATGTGCTGCTCTTTGCCAATCTATCCATTGGTACTTGTACTTATATTTTCTTGTATCTATCTCTCTTTTCCCGTCAAAAGCCATATCACCTTCAAAATACATTTCGTCCAAAGTCTCATCAGTCCAGTCTAAGTCATATTCCCAATCAATTTTTTCATTTCCATAATCATCCTCGATAAAATCACCCATCACAGTATGCGCAATGGAATCACGAACCCAATTTACAAATTGGCGGTATTCATTATTGGTGATTTCAGTATCATCAAGGAAAAACCCTTGAATAGAGATCGATTTTGCTTTTTGAATATGCGTTTGAAATACGTCTTGATCACTTTGACCAATATGTAAGGTTCCAGAGGGGATGTAGACCATTCCGTAGGGATTGATACCATTCCAGGCTGGTCGATCCATTACTCCGACCAGTTGGCCGTCTTCTTGTCTTCCGCAAGAACTTATCAAAAGAACTAACGCAAATAAACTTAAAAGAGAAATTGATGTTTTTTTCATGTTACAACTACAGTTTTACCATTTCTTCAGGACACAATTTTTAAAATTGTTTCGTAAAGATAATTTCGTTTACGAATTTTCAAAAATTAAATTTTGATATTTCTTAACAAACTTGATTTAATCTAATCTTCAGCCCCCTAAAAACGACAGAATTAAAAGATTATTTCATTGTTTGCAATATTTTTAACAAGTCTCCGTTCATCTCAATCTATTTCACAAGTATCTTGGATTATAAATAATCTTTTGTTTCTGACCAGCTCCAATCAATTTGTTCAAATTATAATTGAATAGAATTTCGTGTGAACCTTCATTAGCACGTTTTAGGTTTGACAGACCCGCATCATAGCTATAACTCACTTTGATATTCTTATTAAGATTAGTTCCGACCAAAAAAGTCATAGCATCCAATGACCTCTCATTAAAACCTCGCATTCCTATACCTCCAAAAATGCTGCCATTATATTTCATTAATAGGAAGAGATCATTTTGCCATTCATTATTATCTGTTTTTAGATGGATCGCAGGAAAAATAGCCCATTGATTATTTAATCTGAACTTAAGTTCAAGATTCATGTTGAAATGACTCACCATCTGAACATTAGCTTGATCCAAGGAAACTATTGTCTGTGAAATCTGATCATAAGCCATTCCCAATTCAAAATATCTATGCAAATAATAAATACCAGCCCCAAACCCAAGACCTAAGCCGCTCATAGCACCCTCATCCAATATCGGGTCGTTGTGATTTATTCCTGATTCATAATCCCCTTCGGGTGTAAGAATGTCTTCGCCATTTAGGCGCAAATTACTCAGACCCAATTTTCCGGCGACAGCCAGCAGCCCAAATGAATGATCAAGAATATAACTATATGAAGCATTGAAATGAGTTCTACTGAGTCCCCCATATCTCTCATTTTGAATTCCCAATCCCATTGCCCCATTCAGATAGTATAACGGAACATGTCCACTGATGTGCTGAGATTTAGGATTACCTCGAATACCATTCCATTGCGAACGATACACACCAGTAACACTTATAGAATTATCCAATCCTGCATAAGCGGGATTAAAAGCATACTTATTTAATGAAAACTGAGTGAATTGAAGCTGTTGCTGAGCAGAAACACTCAGGCTAATCAAACAGATAAAAAAAATCAATAACAAAGAGCTTCGAAACATATCAAACAAATCTACTGGAAATTAAGGATTTAGAATCGGACAACCTAAGCCATACTCCATAAAGCTAAGTTTTTTAACAAAAAAATAGTTTTTGATGTCTCCTTTTACAATTTGAGCCCGTCATAGGCCATTTCAATATGATCTTTCAGTTCGATTTCACAATCTTGTGCCCGCCCCATAAGATGACTTATATGAGTCAGATAGGTCTTACTTGCTTCAAGCTGATTGGCCAATTGTTGGGCTTGTACCAAGTTTAGATGAGAATGATGTTCTTCCCGATGTAAAGCATTCAAAACCAAGACTTCCATTCCTTTTATTTTTTCAATCACCTCATCCTCCAAATATTTGCAGTCAGTAATGTAAGTCAGTTCTGGAAACACAAATCCAGCGATATCCAACGATCCATGCATTACTTTTATAGGAACTATCTCATGACCTTTGATATCAAACATTTGGTCATAAGCAATAGGACGTAGATCAAAACGTGGAGCTCCTGGATATGGATGATCTTCAAAAGCGTAAGCAAAGCGAGTACGTATTTCATCCAAAACACGAGGCAGTCCATAAATACTTAATGTTCTTTCGCTGCGGTTAAAAATAAAAGGTCGAAGATCATCCAAGCCTATAAGATGATCATTATGTTCATGGGTTAACAAAACAGCATCCAAGTGGTGGACATTGTGTATTAACATCTGTTGCCTCAAATCTGGTCCTGCATCAATTAATATTGTGGCATCGTCATATTGTACAAGTCCAGAAGTACGCAATCTTCTATCACGCTGATCCAAGGAAATACAAACATCACAGTTACACGCTATAACTGGAACACCCTGGGAAGTACCGGTACCTAGAAAAGTAAAATTCACATAAATTTATTATGCGACTAATTTAGGTTTTATCAACAAATCAAAACCCATTAGTTTAATTAATTCTTCAGAATTGGGGGTATAAAGATCAGGATTCACTTCAATTTGGGAGATAATATCTAATAAACAATCGATTCTTGCCTTGACATCAAAAAACTTATTCACGATAGCAACCTTCTGGCTCTTCACAATACAATAGCCTGATTTGAAGTTACCTTTTTCAAAACGCACCTTATATCCTTGCTCCTCTAAAAAGTGAAGTAACTTCTGCAAGTTTGATTTTGTAAATTTCAATTTCATACTTTCGTAATCTGTTCTCTTTATTCGAGCGCCAAGATATATAGAATTATTACTTATATATGCATAATATTAAAAAAAATATCATACGTTGAAAATGACCTATCCGTATATCATTCGTTTATCTCTAGTTTTTATTTTTTGCCTTTCGGCGAATGTATTCTTCGCCCAGGGATTTGGGAGTTCCATAGTTTTGGGTTTTACTGCTGCACAAATTGATGGAGATAACTTGGCAGGCTTTGATAAGCTAGGAATCGCTGGTGGCATGAATGTGTCTAGAAAAATAGGTAATCGATATCATGCCAAATTAGAATTTCTGTATTCTCAAAGAGGGAGTCAATCCAAATTATCCCTCAGTGCACCAGGCGATATGTCAAGAACCCATTTAAATTATATTGAGATTCCTTTACTTTTTGGGATAAACGACTGGTTATCGCCGGATGGTGATTTTTTTAAGGTTCGTGCGGAGACCGGACTGTCCTATGGATATCTCATATCAGCAAATTCTACTGATCCACAATTTGAATCTCAAATTATTAACTTTCGACGAAGCATGCTGAGCTATTCTATAGCAGCGGCATATTCTATTAATAAACGCTGGTCCATCAATGCTCGATATACTCGTGACATCTCAACGTTATTACCAGACGGATTTAAATCTTATTTTTGGACCATTCGAACAGAATTTAAACTGCTATAATCATGAAAATTAAATATTTGTTGGTGTTCACTTGGTGCTTACTATTCTTCTCTTGTAAAGAGAAATCCCAACATTCGGATGAAAATCCAAAAAAAGAAAGTACGGAAACACTTGCTCAACAAGAAATGCTAGAGGAACTTCCTATGGTCCCAATTGAAACCATGCAAAAACTTTGGAATGAATGTGAGTTTGTTGATTATATCTTTTTTGATTTACCCTTTAGTATGAGTCAAACCGAACAACCGAGTATTCGAGCCAATTTAAATTATATAGATCGTGCGCCCATTGGACCACGTCCTAAATCATGTAAGCCAATTGCGAGAGAATTTTTTCAGATTAACGGAGAAATAGTGTTTGAAGCTGATGTTTATTACTCTACCGGTTGCAAATATTATGTATTCTTTGAAGGCAAGAATCCTGTTTATGCAAATAAAATGTCCGAGGCGGGTGAAAAGTTTTATAATCAAATGATTACTCAAGCATTACAAATGCGACAAAATGCACAAGGTCAATAGTCGACTAGGCGTCATTGATCTCGGCACCAATACTTTTCATCTACTCATTGTTGATAAAAAACATGATGGCTTTTCAGAGCTCTATAGACTGAGAAAGCATGTATTCTTGGCGCAAAAATCCATTCTCTTTATTGCGAAAGAGTCCATGAATCGAGCAGTAGATGCCTTGGTAGATTTTAAAGAAAAATTAATTGAATATGAAGTACAGACTGTTAAGATCATTGGTACTGCAGCCTTAAGAAGAGCGGAAAATGCAAAAGATTTAATAGAGAAGGTAAAGAACAAATGCGGATTGGATATTGAAGTCATTTCAGGTCAAAGAGAAGCCAACTTGATCGCGCAAGGAACTCGTCTTTCGATGAATGGTTATGATGACAACTATTTGGTCATGGATATTGGTGGAGGTTCGGTAGAATTTATTCTAATGAATAATCATGAAACTTTTTGGGATAAAAGTTATCCAGTGGGTGTCGCCATTTTGAAGAAAAGCTTCCATCATTCTGAACCCATCACTGCAATGGAAGTTAGCAAATTAAAAACTTATTTGCACAATGAGTTTAAAGTTCTTAAAGCTCAGTGCAAAAGATATCGCCCTTCCCTACTTGTAGGCGCTTCGGGATCATTTGAAGTATTGGCTCAACTTTCTGCTAAAAATGATTCCTCTAAATTATTACATGAAATTTCACTAAAAGAATTCAAGAAACTGTTTAATATCATTGTAGAAAGTGACTACGTTCAGCGAAAGGCTATTCCAAAACTACCTGCTTCTCGCATAGAATTAATTGTGGTGGCTTTGGTATTGATTGAAGAAGTTTTAAAATTATCCCAAGTTGACAAAATCATGGTTTCACCATACG
Source organism: Saprospiraceae bacterium (assembly GCA_020629615.1). Taxonomy (GTDB): domain Bacteria; phylum Bacteroidota; class Bacteroidia; order Chitinophagales; family Saprospiraceae; genus JAHDCZ01. The sequence goes on along the minus strand of JAHDCZ010000044.1, from coordinate 2,776 downwards.
CACTTAAAGAAGGGGTGATTGCTGAAATGTACAATTTTTAGATAAGCCTAAATATTTTTTTTGATTATTCTCATTTTCTTGTAATTTTACAACACATGGAAGAATTACTGATAAATATCACGGAGCCATGGGCAATTCGAGCTTTGATTGCCTCCTCCTTAGTTGGAATCATGTGCGGTACTATTGGCTGCTTCATTGTATTAAGAAATATGTCCTTAATTGGGGATGCTTTAGCTCATGCGATATTACCCGGTGTTTTCTTTGCGTTTTTGATCGTAGGTTATAGTACGATCGGGTTTTTCTTGGGATCTGTCATTGCAGGAATCGTAACAGCAGTCGGAATAACATGGATTCAACACAAGGTGAAAACCAAAAATGATGCGGCCATAGGAATTGTTTTTACCGCAATGTTTTCAATCGGAGTGATGGGAATTTCGTGGCTCAACAAAGAAGAAGGCGTCCATCTTGATTTGCAAGATTTTCTATTTGGAAATGTTTTGAGTATTAGTAATCAAGACTTGATTTTAACTGCAATTTTTACGGTTTACAGCTTAATTTCGATTATATTATTCTATCGATATTTGTTCATCACCACCTTTCAACCTACGATCGCGCAAACGATGGGAATCTCAGTAAAGACGGTACATTACTTCCTAATGCTTTTACTTTCATTTGCTGTAGTATCTGCGTTAAGTACAGTTGGTGTGATCTTAGTGGTAGCCATGCTTATAACGCCAGCCGCTTCTGCCCTTTTGCTATCGAATAAACTCAAAAGAGTGATTGTTATTTCTGCCATTTTAGGGTTGTTCTCAGCTATTTTAGGCTTCATAGCTTCCGTAGTATTTGATACGACTCCTGGTCCGGCCATGGCTATTGCAGCGACTCTATTTTACTTTACTGCTGTATTTTTTGCTCCTCAACGTGGGTTAATTGCCAAGGGAATTCGTCAAAGAAGACAAAGAATAAAAATTGAACGTGAAGACATTCTGCGACAAGCTATTAAATACCACAACATCTCAGAAATAGAAACCAAAACAATTGCATCTTATTTGGACTTTTCAGATTCTAAATTAAACCGACATCTAAATTTTCTAAAAACAGAAGGATTGATTACGCTGAAGGGTAAAACTCTTGAATTGACTCTGAAAGGAGTAAAACAAGCGCAAGATCTCGTAAGAGCTCATCGTTTATGGGAATCGTATCAAGTGAATACTATGGGATTACAAGAGGGTCAAATTCATGATGAAGCCGATCGAATTGAACACGTTTTGACCACTGAATTGGTGGATGAAGTAGAAGCACATTTAGGTTATCCCAAAACAGATCCTCACGGTTCGCCTATTCCAGAAAAAAAGGTTCTTTCGCTCTATTCCATCTTGAAATTACGTCCTAAGTCTCGTGCAAAAATCTCTGAAACGCAAATCAATGATAAAATAGAGAGTGAACTATGGGAACTCGGGATTTTACCCAACAACAAATTTGTTATTGATTCTATGGATAAGGAAAATGTATATATAAAATTGGGAAATAAAAAAATTAGAATCCCGGCCCAACTTGCGGGTCAAATCAATGTCAAACCGATATAATTATTCTTCCTCCTTGGACCCCATTTTATTTTCGGCATGAAGACGGTCGAACAATTGATTTAATTCAAACATCTCATCCAAAGTTTCGTCCATATAAAAATGAATATTGGGTATACGACGAACATGTTTGCGAATCCTCTGGACCAAAGCTGATTTCAAGGGATGTACATGATCATTTAAAAGTTTTACTACACTTTCTTTATCCTCGACATTGTAAACAGAAACATAAATTTTTGCCAATCCAAAATCTGGAGTCATTCGAACATTCGTCACTGTGACAAAGGCTTGTCCATAAATGTAGGATCCTTTTTGTTGTAAAACCGTACCAAAATTTCTTTTAATTAACTCCCCTACTTGTAATTGTCGCTTGGATTCCATAAGTACTAATTTACATGACAAAGATATCGAATTTATTTACCCTTAGTGCAAAGAATCGAATGAATGATCTCTATTTCTCTTTTCTTCATATACCGAATTCCCAAAAGACATTTACTATCTTTCCAAAGAATTTAAAAGATTAAAATTGGCTGTATTTGCGAGTGGAATTTTGGATAGCCCGATTGAGTACCTCAAGGGTGTCGGACCTATTAAAGCAGAAATTTTAAAGGCCGAGCTTGGTATTTATAAATTCAGCGACCTGATTGGCGAATTTCCATTTCGATATGTAGACAAAACCAAGTTTCATAAAATAAGCGAGATCAAAGCTGATGGTGACATCATTCAACTGAAAGGAACCCTTGTTTCATTGGAAAAGATTCAAGGAAAAAATCGCAGACATCGTCTTGTTGGAATATTTAAAGACAGCTCGGGGTTCATCGAACTCATCTGGTTTCAATCCGTAAAATTTCTCGAAAAATCATTAATGGAAAATGCACCCTATATCGTCTATGGAAAACTCTCCATCTTCAAGGGTAAGAAAAGCATTGCCCATCCTGAGATGGAGTTGATTTCAGCCAATAACCCTCATAAACCTAAAGCATACGAACCGGTTTACCACTCTACAGAAAAACTAAATGCTCGAGGATTGGATAACAAAAACCGACGGAAGTTGATGAAGGTTTTATTTGAAAAGATAACAACGAAAGATATTCCAGAAAACTTACCTGAATACTTATGCCAAAAAATGCGTTTGATATCTAGATATCAAGCCTATCATTGGATTCATTTTCCGGATTCTCAAGAACAAAAAG
>JAHDCZ010000043.1 GCA_020629615.1 Saprospiraceae bacterium | reverse complement strand
ATTATCGAGTTTTGGAGTTAGATCCTAAAAACGAACATGCCATGCTAGAAATCGCTTCAATTTTAGAACAGAAGAAAAATAAAAACGATTTAGATTAATGTTGCTTTTTAATTCGGTCATCCCATCAATAATTGATTTTATTGAGGGGATGATTTTCTTTTAAGAAGTCATATTTTTAATTGCCAATTTTGAATTATATAATGTGTAGTAAAAAAGGTTAAAGAATGGCCAAATATATGTTCTTAATATTCTTATTTGTCTCCTGTTCAACTGAGAATAAATTAGGACTCAAAAAATATCCTGATGCAATTGGAAATATTGAATACGTCAAATCGATTGATGGAAATTTTGAAAGATGTGGCACATACCCGAGTGATCCACCTACGAGTTTCAGTAATAGTTATTATGGAAATGGTGGATTGAAATATAATGGTGAAATGTATGCTATAAAGAAATATGTTCTTCAAAATTATAAGTCTCCAAGAATATTGAATCAAACAGGCTTGTTAACAATTAGGTTTTTGATCAACTGTAAAGGCCAAAGTGGAATGTTTCGGCTTCATTCCAACGATCTAGAATTAAATGAATTTAAGTTCGAAGATCAAATTACTACTCAACTTCTAGAAATAGTTCAAAATTTGAATGCGTGGGAAATATTGAATTACCAAGATAAGAGTTATGATTATTATCAATATTTGACATTTAAGATTGTTGATAGTGAAATTAAAGAGATCGCGCCATGACAAAAATCTTCTGGATATTAATTATATGTCTTTTCGTAAGTAACTTAAATGCTCAGGAAAATTGCAATTTATATGAAGGTGATTGTAAAAAGGCTTGTGAAATTTCTATTGAGGCAAGTAAATTTCAAGGATCTAGATCTTCCCAATTGTTGTTCGATTCTTGTATTGCTTTATGTCCTACTTTTGCCTCGGCATATTACGAAAAATCAGTACCTTTCCTTAAGCACGGTTTAATCACTCAATGGAAAGAATTGATTGACAAAGCTGTTGAGTTGAAACCAAAATCGTTTTTATTAAATCGCGGATGTAATCAAATTCAATTTTTTAGGAATTATGCGAATGGTCTCAAGGACTTAAATAGATTGTACCAATTAACGGGACATTTCAATATTGGATATACTAATAGTGGAGAATACCATGTTCAGATGATTAGAGCAATTGCATACCGTAAAGTAGGAAACATCCTAAAATCGATCGAAATCATGCAAGCATTATTGAATAGTGATTGGTATTCCATAGGTCTATATGATTTTCATCATCTTGGTGTTTCCTATTTGGAAGCAGGACAATTGAATGAAGCTAAACAAGCTTTTACTAAACAATTGAATGAAAATGAACTGGCAGAAACCTATTATTATATTGCCCTAATTTTAGAAAAAGAAGACCAATTTGAACAAGCACAAGAAATGCTTAGTAAAGCAGAGGTTAATTATAAAAACGGCTCAACGATGAATAATAATTATTATCATTTCTTGGATAAAGTTTTTTATTCTGAAATTCAAACTGCGACCAAAAGATTAATTCAGAGGTAGTTGGAATATTATGTAATGATATTGTAAGCTTTTTTGTCTACTATTATTTTGGATCGGAACATTAATTCAACGCGTTGTAGGATTACTCTTTTATGAAAAACTAATTCACGAAAAAAACATTTGTTTTAAGTGCTTAATTCACTAGAAAAACTATTCATAATGATATTTGTTTAATACATTCGTAGAAGTATTTCTAACCTGAGAAAATAGCACTAATGGCACAACATAACTTGTCTTCATTTGAGCGTAGACATTTAGGATTGACTGACGCCGATATTTCAACTATGCTTGATGTTATCGGCGTTTCTTCTTTAGATCAATTGATAGAAGAAACCGTTCCTTCCAATATCCGGACAGATAAAAATTTGGATATTCCAGAAGCCCTGACTGAGGATGAATACTTGGAACAGGTCCAAAAAATAGCTTCAAAAAACAAGGTGTTCAAAAGTTATATAGGTCAAGGTTATTATAACTGTATAACGCCCTCCGTTATTTTGAGAAATATCTTTCATAATCCGGGGTGGTATACTCAGTACACTCCTTATCAAGCCGAAATCGCTCAAGGTCGTTTGGAAGCTTTACTTAATTTTCAAACAATGGTTTCAGATTTGTCTGGATTACCTATAGCCAATGCGTCGTTATTAGATGAAGCCACAGCAGCTGCTGAAGCCATGGCGATGTTTCAACAGATTAGAAATAAGAAAAGAAAAAAAGATCCCGCTACTAAGTTTTTTATCGATCAAAAAGTTTTTGATCAAACAGTGGATGTGATGATGACTAGGGCCATTCCGATTGGGATAGAAATTGTTGTCGGAGAATGGCAATCAATCGAACTAGATGATGACTACATCGGTGTACTTCTGCAGTATCCCAACAGTGAAGGAACCATCGAGGATTATCGAGATTTTGCTTCTCAGTGCAAGGAGAAAAGTATTTTAATCTGTGTGGCAGGAGACTTAATGAGCATGGCTCTTTTACAGCCCGCTGGAGAGTGGGGAGCAGATGTTGTCGTCGGAAATTCTCAGCGATTTGGTGTCCCAATGGGCTATGGTGGTCCTCATGCCGCTTATTTTGCAACGCACGAAGAGTTCAAACGACTAATTCCTGGACGTATCATTGGAGTGTCTGTAGATAGTCAAGATGATCCTGCATTAAGAATGGCACTGCAAACTCGCGAGCAGCACATTAAGAGAGAAAAAGCGACTTCAAATATTTGTACTGCCCAGGCTCTACTCGCGGTGATGGCTGGGATGTATGCTGTTTATCATGGACCCGAAGGTATTAAGGATATTGCAGAACGCATCGCAATGCAAACGGCTCGGTTGGCGGCTTCTGCCGAATCTTTAGGTTATGATTTAATCTCAAAGAATGTATTTGATACCATTACACTAAAGGTGAATGATTCGCTTCAAGCAAAAATTAAAGAATTGGCTGAAGAAGAACAGATTAATCTTTATTACAGAGATGGTCATATCGGAATTTCATTGGACGAAAGTACGAGCAGCCATGATCTTTCGGCGATCATTATTATTTTGGCGAAAGCCGCGATCAAAAATGATTTACCAGCTATTGATATCTCAGAAAATGGTATTCCATCAAATCTAAAAAGAACAACTGATTTTCTGACGCATGAAGTATTTAGTTCACATCATTCAGAAACTAAAATGATGCGCTACATCAAGAGTCTTGAAAACAAAGATCTTTCATTGGTTCATTCCATGATTGCTCTGGGATCTTGTACCATGAAATTAAATGCAGCGACTCAGCTTATTCCGGTCTCTTGGAATGAGTTTTCCAATATTCATCCTTTTGTACCTTTGGATCAAGTAAGAGGCTATCAACAAATCTTTGAAGAATTATCAGATTACTTGTGCGAGATCACTGGTTTTACTGCTTGTTCGTTACAGCCTAATTCAGGAGCTCAAGGTGAGTATGCTGGATTAATGACTATCGCAGCTTATCATAAAAATAGAGGTGATCTCTCGCGTAATATAGCTTTGATTCCTTCTTCTGCACATGGGACAAATCCTGCGAGTGCAGTGATGGCTGGCATGAAGGTCGTGGTGGTCAAATGTGATGAAAGCGGAAATATTGATGTCGATGATCTAAGAGCCAAAGCGGAAGAGTACAAGGCCACCTTGGCTTCCTTGATGGTGACTTATCCGAGTACACACGGTGTATTTGAAACAGCCATTAAGGATATTTGTCAGATTGTTCATGATCACGGAGGATTGGTTTACATGGACGGTGCCAATATGAATGCACAAGTTGGTTTGACTTCTCCAGGCTTGATAGGTGCAGATGTCTGTCACTTAAATCTGCATAAAACATTTGCTATCCCTCATGGTGGTGGCGGACCCGGGATGGGACCGATTTGTGTGAATGATAAATTGAAACCATTTTTGCCCGGACACAGTGTTGTACCCACGGGTGGCGAAAATGCTATTTCTGCGATTTCAGCAGCTCCTTGGGGTAGCTCAAGTATCTTGTTAATTTCTTACGGATATATCCGAATGCTGGGTTGGGATGGATTGAGAAAATCTTCTGAAATTGCGATCTTAAATTCCAATTACATCAAGGCGCGATTAGAAAATGAATATGATGTTCTTTATACAGGAGAAAACGGTCGTGCAGCGCATGAATTAATAGTCGATTTGCGCAAATTTAAAGCGATCGATGTAAGTGCTGAAGATGTAGCCAAGCGTTTGATCGATTACGGCTTCCATGCTCCGACTTTATCTTTTCCTGTTGCCGGGACGATTATGATCGAGCCCACAGAAAGTGAAGGATTGGACGAACTGGATCGTTTTTGTGAAGCTCTCTTGGGGATTAAAAAAGAAATCGATGAGATCGCCACGGGAGAAGCAGATAAAATAATGAATGTATTGCGTAATGCACCACATACTCTGAAGCAGTTGTCTTCCGACGAATGGGATTTTCCTTACTCGAGAAAGAAAGCTGCCTATCCAGTGAGTTATTTAAGTGCCAATAAATTTTGGGCTTCTGTAGGACGAGTGAACAATGCACATGGTGATCGTAATTTAATCTGCACTTGTCCACCTATTGAATCGTACGAAAACGTAGAGTAATATCGTTTGAAAAAGTTACTAGACTATGGATACTGGGTGTCGAAACTATATTTAGTGGAGGCATGGGTTTTGTATTTTTGGTTTGCTCTTCGTTCTAGAAATCCTGTTTTTTTTGCCGCATCAAATCCTGGTCTTTTATTGGGAGGATTGATGGATGATGATAAGACAGAAGCTTATGACTTGCTTCCTGATTCTGCTATTCCTAAAACCTTTTTAATTAATAATCATTCGGCGCTTGACGCGAAAAAAGAAGTTCAACAACTACTTGAAAATAGACAACTTCGTTTTCCTTTGATTCTTAAACCCAATATTGGTTTGAAAGGAATTGAAGTGATTAAAGCAATGGATCAAGAGACCATACTTGAATATTGTAGCAGAAGTAAGGCAAAGGAAATCTTAGTGCAAGAATTTATAGACTTCGAAAGAGAATTTTCATTAATGTTTTACCGATTGCCGAGATCCAAAGAATATGGAATTAGTTCTATTGTTGAGAAGATTTATCCTTTTATTATAGGAGATGGTATCAGGAATATAAAAAATATGATTGAGGATTTTAAAGACCCATTCTTAAATAAATCCATTGCATTGGCGCATCATGCCACGCAGTTGGATTGGATTCCTGCCAAAAATCAAAAGTTAAATCTACATGAGATCGGGAATTATTCTCAAGGGGCAAAATTTAAGGACATTACATATCAATTGGACCAGAATCTTCTAGATAATGTCAAAGGATTTTTTGATCAAGTAAATGGGATTGATTTTTGTCGGATTGATTTTAAAAGCAATTCCCTGAGTGATTTTGGTACGGATCGTTTCAAGATTCTAGAGATCAATGGTGCTAAATCAGAGCCTCTGCATATCTACGATCAATCCGTTTCTTTAATCGAGACAATAGGTGTTATTTATAGACATTGGAAGATAATGTATCGGCAATCTATGGAGCAAAAAGCGCTCGGTTTTGAGTTTCCATCCTTTAAAGAAGCGTGTCGTAGTTTTATTAAAATTCGACAAATCATAAACGCTTAAGTGACTAGGGAACGATTGTTGTTATGTACTAGGTATAAATTGTAATTATGATCATCGTCACTGGAGCCTCTGGATTTATTGCCTCTTGTTTGGTTACTAAATTGAACGAATTAGGATTGGGTAGAAAGATCATTGTAGTTGATGATTTTTATAAAGATTACAAGGATAAAAACCTTTCTGGAAAGATAGTCCGTGACTGGATTCATCGTGATATATTTTTGAACTGGTTTTCAAAGTCGGCTTCGATTGTAGATTTTGTATTTCACCTAGGTGCTAGAACAGATACCACGAGTACGGATAAAAAACTGTTTAAAGATCTTAATCTTGACTACTCTAAGGAGATTTGGAAGATCTGCAGCCAAAGCGATATTCCTCTGATTTATGCCTCTAGCGCGGCGACTTATGGTGATGGGAAATTTGGTTTCAAAGATGATCAAAAAAATCTCGATGATTTTAAGCCTTTAAACGAATACGCTTTGTCTAAGCATCGATTTGATCAATGGGCATTGAAACAAAAAGATGCCCCTCCACAATGGGCAGGATTAAAATTTTTTAATGTGTATGGTCCCAACGAATATCATAAGTCCCGAATGGCTTCCGTGATCTTTCATGCATTTAATCAAATTAATGAGAACGGTTCTTTAAAATTATTTAAGTCACATCGTAAGGACTATAAACATGGTTTTCAAAAGAGAGATTTCATTTACGTAAAGGATCTCATTGATGTTTGCGTATTCTTTCTTGAAAATGCCAAAATACCTAATGGATTGTATAATCTCGGAACGGGCAAAGCGCAAACTTTTAATGATCTTGCCAACGCGACGTTCAAGGCCATGGGAAAGCCTGTTGTCATTGACTACATAGACACACCCAAGGATATCAGACACAAGTATCAATATTTTACTGAAGCCAATATGAGTAAATTGAAAAAAGCAGGTTATAAACAACGCTTTAGAAATTTAGAACAAGGAGTCAAAGACTATGTCCAGAATTATCTAATGACATCCAAGTATTACTAGCAACTTGTTCTAATTGGGATTCATCGCGGCATAATAAATAAGATGCCAATCATCTCCGAGTTGAGCAAACCTTCTAGTCATAGAGAAGGCGTTCGAACTGTGATTGATGGTTTCTATAATAATCCCTCCGTATTCTTGATACTCTCTTTTAAAATTATTTTCTAGTTCGGTCATATTTCTATGCAGCACCCAATCTTCTTTTTGCCATTTAAAATTTTTGAAGTCTTCTGCTTGTATCAAGGAATCGGTCAGGGGAGGAATTCCTTCTAATGGAAAAATAATATGATTCATTTGATAAATGCTATCTGTATGAAACTGAATATAGAATTCAACAAAAGAATCAGGTAATTGATGTTTTTCCTGTATGGTGTTGCTTTCCTTCGACTTGCAAGAAAACAGGATAAGTGTTGTATAAATGAATAGAAAATAATACTTCATTATTGTTCTTTTTGTATTGAATAGACCAACATATAATTATCGATTTCCATCGCATACAGGTTGTGTATGGAAGAGTGTTGGTCAATATTTATTTTACCTTGAAATTGAGAAGTAAAACCGTCCCATTTAAAATTATCAATGGCTAAATGTTCCTTAAATTCTACTTTTTTGCGACCATATGCTTTGTATAAGCTTTCTTTAGCACCCCATAAAATATGCAGTTTTTCTTTGGCGTCGGAATCCTTTACGTATTCCAATTCATGATTTGAAAGGAATTTGTGTTGAATTCGAGTGATCTTGTCGACATATTTTTGGATATCAATCCCTACAATGCTTGGAGAACCGATCACAGCGACCATTTGATTGGAGTGACTAAAGGAAATGTGATAATCCGAATTTTCTAAGTATGGCTTGCCATACTCATCCTTCAGGCATGCTCCTCTAATTTCACGTCCAGACATCAAGTGTAATAAGTATCTACTCGCCAAGTGTTCTAAGCGGCGTTTATTATTCAAACGATTCAAATATTTTTTTTCGTCATCAAATAAACTCAGTCGATTTAGAAAATAGGATTCATCCTCGCTTATTTTCCATAGGCCGAGTTCTCCTTCAAAGGGTAATTCTTTTTTTAGAAATATGGGCATAATAAAAACTTGAACACTAAGTTGCGAAGAATATTGCTTTTGTGGGCTAAAATTGCGGCAGTACTCATTGCTATGTTTACTTTTACGGAGTTTAATAACGATTTATGATACTTACTGATACTCAAATTCTCGATTCAATTCAATCCAAGGAGATTGTCATTGAACCTTTTGATCCTTCTTGTCTTGGCACTAATTCTTATGATGTTCATCTAGGAAAATATTTGGCGGTCTATAAGAATGAGGTCTTGGATGCTCGAAAGCATAACGAAATAGAACATCTCGAAATAGGAGAGGAGGGCTTTGTGATACAGCCAGGTATCCTTTATTTGGGCGTAACGCAGGAGTATACCGAAACTCATAATTCAGTTCCTTTTTTGGAAGGGAAATCAAGCGTGGGAAGATTAGGAATTGATATACACGCTACTGCGGGAAAAGGTGATGTAGGATTTTGTAATACATGGACATTGGAGATTTCATCGGTACAACCTGTACGATTGTATGCGGGCATGCCAATTGGTCAATTGATATACTTTAAAGTGGACGGAAAGATCAATAATTTCTACAATAAAAAGCCAGGAGCTAAGTATAACGAAAGAACAATTCGTCCCGTTGAATCAATGATGTGGAAAAACAAATTCTAAAATTGGTAGTGATAGACTAGGTTTAATGATCTATTTGCATTCGGCGAAAGCCAAAAAAAAAAGTGATCGCTCTACAACGACCACTTTTCCTAATAAGGTGTTAATATATTTTAATCTTATTTTCTAAGATATTTATTCATAATTCCTGCAGCCCAATCTTTACCACCAAGTCCAAATGCGATCGCAAATGCCAATCCTGCACCACTCATTATAACTGTAACTACAGTGTTCACAATGTTCTGACCGATGCCTAATTGATCTAAAACGATGGCGATAGTAAAGAACATCACAGCTCCATAAGCAATTCTTCCAACCATATCTGGATTTTCAAAATCGCCTCCTTTTAAAGCTCCAACTACCAATCCGCTCACAAACTCTGCTAAGTACATACCTACGATCAATAGCAAGCAGGCTACTATAATATTAGGAATATAGCTAATCACCTCTGTTAAAAGATTGGATACAACATCTAATCCTAAAGTGTTAAAAAACATGGTTAAAACAGTAAACATAATTGTCCAGTAACCTAAGGTTGCAATTAAGCCTGAAGCATTTTTCTTGATACCACCTTTCGTAAGGTATCCGTTAATGCCTACATTGTCCGCTACTGTATCAATCTTTACTGCACGTAAAACTTTGAGTAAAGCCCATTTGATCATTTTGGCTATGATCCATCCTATAATTAGAATTACTAAGGCACTTAAAAGAGTCGGTAAGAAATCTCCAATCTTACCAAAAGTGTTCTGTAATGACTTTTGAATTTCATCTATTACTTTAAAACCATCCATTATTTTAAAAATTTAATTAGTGACACAAAATAGTGTTCTAAGGTGTTACTCTTTTTAGACCAAGTTTGGGCTAATAGGTAACGCTTTTTGTTAATTAATTCTTAAAAAATGTAATTGGCAATATAGTTTGTTTTACAGCCCTTTATCGATCCAATCCAAAACTCCGCCTTCTAGGTTGCGCACATTAGTAAAGCCTTTTTGAATCATAAACGATTTCGCCGTGGCGCTTCTTTTACCAGAACGACAGTAAACAATGACTTCTTTGTCCTTGAATTCTTCAAAATCATCTATTTTATTGATGAGATGACCCAAGGGAATCAAAGTGCCTCCTAGGTTAAAGCTCTGATGTTCAATGGGTTCTCGTACATCCAAAAGGATAATTTCTTCCTTGTTGTCAAATTTGGCTTTTAGTTCTTCGACAGTAATATCATTCATTATTTATTGGCATTTAGCTGGTTTTTCACTGGAAATGGTCACATTTATGCTTTCTCCCATGCTTATTTTATCGACAATGCTGGGTTCGGGAGATTGACTGATGATGTAGGCATTATCTAAATCATCTATGTCCCCTATTTTTCCGATTCGTCCAATGGCTAATTTTGATATTTCTAAATTAAATCTGGCTTCACTCAATTTTTGACACACTAAGTTTGGTATCGTTTGCTCACCACCGCCATCGCTACTTAAGACAAATTCTAGAGTATCTCCAATTTCGATTTCCACGTTTTTTAAGTCCTTCGATCCACCAATAATTCGTTGCCCTTTGTACCAAACCTCTAAAATGTGATCTGGTTCTCCACTGTCATAACGACGGCTTTTAACGACACAATTGATGTTTTTGTATGCCAATTCGTTTTTCTTTCGATTGTAATCTCGACCATAGAGCTCGGTTAATTCTCCAACTTTAATTTTATCTGCTTGGTGTTTGGTGACAGTAACATAGATCTTTCTATTTTCTTTGACCATCGCTCCAGGTTTGGGATTTTGTTCTCGGATCAGTCCGCCTTTTTTACCTACGATATGTACCGAATCATTGACGATGATTTCAAATGTTTTATCCTCGGCGTCTTTTTTAGCGTCTTTGATGTATTCCCCGATGTAGTCGGGTAGTTCCAGTTTTTGTCCATGATTGGTGTAAAAACGAAGCCAGGTAAATACAAGAAATAAAACAAGTCCCACAAATAGGCCAATGAAGATTAAGTTTTTTATGAAAGTTTTACTAGTCAAGAATGCTAAGATTTCGGTTAAAAAATTAGAATCATTAGTAGATTCCGATGATTTACGCTTGCTCATGGCATGCAAATTCTAAAATTTTATCAATAAAGTCATAAGGTTTGTACTCATTTATCGCACATTGATGAAAAATACAAGTTGCGGGAGTCATACCAGGAAGCGAATTGGCTTCTATAATGATTGTTGTAGCCTTGAGATTTTGGTCAATTTTAACAAAGGCATCTATTCGAGCATATCCCGTAATTCCTAAAATCTCGGCAGCCTTTTGAAGGTCATGTTTAACTTGTTTTGCGATGACTTCATATTCTTGCTTGTTGCTTCCAAATCTCGAAGGAGTTAGATTTTGACCTTCTCCTGCTAAGAATTTCTCTTCCAGAGAGAGTATTTCGCCGCTTGAAAGCGCTTCTGACGGCTCGAAGATTTCATATTCTAGTTGACCATCGCGATAGTGTGTCAATAATCCACCAGTGATTTCCATAAATTGATGAGCGTCTCCTTTATCAATCAATGATTCAATAAGAGCTTGTTCTTTTTGAGGAAATTCATCTTTTTCGTTAATTCCTAATATTTCATGAGCGATATCGGGAGGTTTGATTTCATCTCTGAAAATAGTGGTCAGAAAAGCGTTTAGAGCGGCTCGGTTTTTTATTTTTTGTACTGCTGAGCTACATCCATCATCTACGGGCTTAGCAATCAAGGGGTACTCAAATCTTGATTCTATTTGATCCAACACTTGTGATCCATTTTCATTAAACTCGTTTTTGTTAATCAAACTTTGATCCGTGACTTCAAAACCATGTGCCTTGAGAGTCTGCAGAGTTTGATATTTATCGATAGTAAGTTGTGATGATTGGCTATCGGACCCATTGAATGGTATGCCCACCGCTTTCAATTCTTTTTGAATCGAACCATCTTCTCCAGGACGACCATGCAAGGCAATAAAAGCACAATCTACCATCGATTTCAATTCGTTATAATTGAGAAGTTTCGGCTCAAAAACCTGATTTCCTGAAATGTATTTATTGATGATTGATGCACATTTTGATTTGACTTCTATAGTTGTCGGATGAACTTTAAAGTTTAAAATTTTATCCTTGATGTCATCGGCATTATCTTTTAGCAAGAGACTAATCGGAATCTGATACAACTTGTGGTGATCACCATCTTTCATCAAAAAAATAGGGATTGGATTATATTTTGACGAACTCGCTAGTTTTTCATAAATATTGCGACCGCTCTCTACCGAAATATGTCTTTCAAAGCTGTAGCCCCCTAAAATAACAGCAACATTTTTTCTCGACTTGTCGTCCGCTTGTAAAGCGTTAATGTTATGATCAATATTTTGAAGCAAGGATGGATAATGGTTCAAAATTGTACTACTTTCTATTCGTTCTTGTATTGAAGTACGGACGATATAGCTTAAAAATTGTGATGGATTGAGACCAATCTCTGCCGCTTGATGAAAGAAGAAACTCGACGGCAACATTCCAGAAGTTGTATTGGGATCGTTTAGGATAATTTTTCCATCCGCTTGTATAAATCCATCAATTCTAGCGTAAACTTTAAAGTTCAGTGTTTCAAACAATCGTTCACATTCTTTTTGAATGGCAGTAATCAGTTTTTCTTCCAAATCGATTGGAGTGACTTTTCTTGACAAACCAGGAAGATATTTCGAACGATAATCAAACACTTCGTCTCCTTTAATGATCTCCGTTGGAGGTAATGCAATGGATTCTCCATTTTCATTTCGCATGACAATGCAACTAAACTCTTTCCCTTTGATAAAAGCTTCTACAATGACTTCGGATTCACTATGATGACTGACGAGCTCTATACTTTTTTCTTTTGACGGATCAAGTCCGAATGTGTTATTGAGATAGTCGAGAAGTTCTTCAGGATGGATCAGTTTTTTGGTTTCATGAAACATTGGAAAACCCAGGCCATCCCGTAAGTCTCCTATTTGACGAACCCATTGGATTTTATCGGATTGATTGAACTCATTCCATTCATTGCTCTTTATTTCTTGTCTAAAAAAACCGTAGTCAATGTTTTTCTTGAATTCATCAAATTTATGCTCCTTCAGGATCGCCACTCCGATAGAACTACCTTGATTGGCAGGACGGATCACGAAAGGTAATCCTATCTTATCCTTCGTTTTTTGAAACCAATCGATGGCAGTATCATTTGACCATTGATGTTTTTTAATGACCAAAAACTCTGGTGTTTCAAAACCGGCATTCGACATCAGTCGTTTTTGTAAACCTTTGTTCATTCCGGTGGCACAAGGGAATATATCACTTCCCGTATATGGGATATTTAGCGTTTCTAATAGACCTTGAATTTGTCCATCTTCTCCAAAAAGACCATGTAAAGCAAGAAAAGCCACATCAATAAGATGGTGTAGGTCGCCCCAGTTTATTTCGGTCCCGACTTCTTCAATGATTTGAGTATAAGTATCACCGTCTAATTCTCCCAGGCTTTCAAGGTATACTTGGAATTGACTAGGTGATTCGGGTAGCTTGGAAACAGGCGGATAAAAATCACGAATAGATCCTTTGTAGATATTTTTCCAATCCAATAGAATGAGTTTTTTGTTGCTGTCCACAAAAATTGGGATTGGCTCAAAAACTGATTTGTTCAGATTGTCATAGACAGTCCTTCCGCCAGCAAAAGAGATTTCTCGTTCGCGAGAAGGGCCACCAAAGAAAATACCTACCTTAACTATGCTCATGAATCGATCATTTAAATCCTAACAAAATTACTAATTCATATATTATAATTAGGTATTATATAAATTAGCGTAGTCAATGGAGATTAAATCGACATAAAAGTGCTTGAAATGCGAAAGATTAGTACATGAATAAACAAATTCTTAAACTTGCTATTCCTAATATTTTATCGAATATATCGGTGCCTTTATTGTCTACCGTGGATACTATTTTGATGGGCAATCTATCAACCCTGTATTTAGGAGCAATAGGATTGGGATCCATGATCTTCAATTTTATTTATTGGAATTTCGGATTTCTCCGAATGGGTACGACAGGATTAACGGCACAAGGATTAGGGAGAAAGGATAATGATGAGATTTCGGGTACTCTACTTAGAGCATTGGTGTTATCCTTATTTATTTCTGTCATTATGCTCGCATTGATGATTCCATTTTATGAAGTGATGGCGTATTTGTTGAATGTTGCTTCAGATCAAAATCAATTGGTATACGAGTATTTCAAAATCCGTATGCTTGCCGCACCTGCAACCTTAGCATTGTACGTTTTGTTTGGTTGGTTTTTTGGAATGCAAAATGCGATTTATCCTTTAATTTTAACCATTGCAATTAATGTGGTGAATATTATTTTTAGTGCATTGTTTGTGCTGAAGTTTGAATGGGATATCGCGGGAGTTGCTTATGGTACTGTGATCGCACAATATGTCGGAGTTTTATTGGCTCTGATTTTGGTTTTTGTCCGTTATCAATCCTACGTCAAAGGTCTAAAGAAGTCCTTTGTTCTGAATCGTTCAAAGATGTTGATGTTTTTGAAGTTGAATAGTGATATTTTTCTTAGGACCATTTGTTTGACCAGTGTTTTTCTATTTTTTTATAGCCAATCTTCAAAAGCGGGTGCAGTAATACTAGGAGTTAATGTTGTCTTATTACAATTTTTAAATTGGATGTCATATGGCATTGATGGATTTGCGTATGCATCGGAGAGTTTGGTGGGTAAATATTATGGAGCAAATGAAGACAAAAATTATTTCAGAGCCATTAAGCTAAGTTTGATTTGGGGAGGAGCCATGGCACTCATTTATAGTATTGTTTATGGATTGTGGGGCACTGAATTGTTGGGTCTTTTTTCAAATGATGACGAGGTGATTAATGCTTCTGGTCCTTACATGATCTGGATGGTGATTTTACCGGTTATGGGATTTGCCAGTTATATCTGGGATGGGATCTATGTAGGTCAAACGGCGTCCAAGGGCATGCGTAATAGTATGATCATCAGTTTGGTCTTTTTCTTTGGTCTTTATTATGTGATGGGAGGGATGCGTTATTCAAGTCATGTGATTTGGGCTGCAATGACTTTATTTTTGCTTATGCGTGGATTGATTCAAACGGGACTTTTTCTAAGATATAAAAAAGCCCTGAGGTGATTGACCAACAGGGCTTTTGAATTTCTTTTAGATGATTTAAATTAATTTGAAATGATCATTCTTTTTTGGAATTCATTACCATCAATATTCAATTTAAGGATATAAACCCCTGAAGGAATTTCATTAACAATCACCTTCGTATTTCTGGTTTGAATGTTTCTCATTTGTTGAAGTATTTGTCCAGCCACATTAATTAATTGATAATCAAACGAATTGAAATCCATTTGTAAATCAATCGTGAATTGATCTTGAGTTGGATTGGGGAATACCTGAATAAAGTTTTCTTGATCTATGCTTTCGACGGAAGTCGAAAAAGAAGGATCAACCTGAATATCGTATTGTGTGATATCTATCCAGCCGCCCTCACCATCAATTACTGTAAACCAGAAATAGTCATCTGTTGTGGCGGATCCATCATGCTTGTATTTAATTCTATTTTGATCAATTTCTGCTTGAGAAAATTGATCTCCGAGAACTAAAGCCACATTATTTAAAAAACATGTTCCATTCAGAGGTTCTTGAACTAGCGTATAGATCAATTCTTCCGAAGTATTGTTTGCATCTTCGACCAAGAGTTTATCTGTTTGAATAATATTGCCTTGCCCGGGAGGAACTCCCAAAAATTCGTTATTGACTAATACAGGATTTTCCAAGGTCGCATTAGAGCAAAACTCAATTTCGACGCTTTGAAATTCACCACCAGCTCCAGGCTGTGTATCTTCAATGATCAATTTCCAAATTCCAGATATTTCATCGCCGTTGAAAACGCTCAATGGTTCCTCTGGTAGATATATCGAACCCGTAGTTAAAGGACAAGTAATATCCAAAGCAGAATCATCATCAAAACCTAAATTGAAATTTGTAAGGTTGTTACATTTGTTACTCCATAGCTTTGCAGATTTTCCTTCAGGGCTTTCGAGTCTTGCTCTCAAATCACTGATTCTAGAATGCAATCCTTTGATCTTTTTAATGTTTATATCTTGTACCTGACCACTAGCTGTTATGACAATATTTCCTTCAACAGTTTGAGTTCCCGATTGAGAAATGTTGATTGGTAAGTTCACATCCTCTATGAATGAACAATTTAATGCTTCAGATCCAAAAGTACGAATGGGGGTGAAATCACTCTCCGCGCAATCATTGCCTGCCTTAACTCTCCAATAAAATAGAGTGCTCTTGTCCAAAATGATATTTGAAGTAAAAAATGTATCCACTAAATTGGTTTCAAAAATGAAACTAGACGAACCAAAAGCGGGGGAGTCAGCTACTTCAAGAGTATATGATGTAGCATCTGGAATAGTAAGCCATGAGAACGTAGGTAAGCTCTCGATTCCTGATTGACCATTGGCAGGATAAACAGTTTCCAAAGCACTGAAATTTGTACCTGTCAATCGCAATTCAATTGTTCTCACCAGATCAGGAACACCATCCGCAGTTGCCGTAATTTCAATTGGATAAATACCCGTACCGTCTACTGCAGATAAATCAAATTCTAAATTGACCAATTGATCCGGAGCGACATCATTTTGACTGAATGTAGCAATGGCTCCCTCTGGCAACCCGCCAGTTACTTCAAAATGAATAGTTTCTGCAAAACCGGCAAAACCAGCAGTTTGCAAATCAAATGATGCTGGCGCAGGTAGACAGACATCTTGTACATAAGGACTGGATTCAAAATAAAATCCAGCAGTAGCTGGTTCTTTAATTTCGAAATTTAAGTCAGAGATGTCAAAGAAGATATTTTCAGATGCTTTTATTTTAATACGATTGGTAATTCCAAGTTGTAAGGGCATGATCACTTCTGCAGATCCATTGTTGTCTACTGATTGAGCCAAAATAATAGGGTAAGTAAAACCTCCATCTGTACTTAAAAATATATCTACTTTGTCACAATTGATTGGAGCAATATCTGTAAATGCCACATCCCAGGTAACTTCTACTTTTTCACCCACATCAAAACTCTCTATTAGATTGGGATACATGACTGAGAAAGGACCTGTGTTTTCTGCGGCTTTAAACTCGACTTGATCCCAAGCGACTCCACCAGCTTCAGGATTGTTATCTCTTACTACAAATCTGAAAGTGAAATCACGGCCATAGGTTGGAAGGACTTCGGAAACATCAGAAATATTATTGACAATTTTGCCTAACTCTGGAAAAACTCGTGAAGGAGTGTCTTTCGGCGGGAATACTCTAAAGCTAGGACCATTTCCAACCGGATTACCTACGTCAGTAAGAGGACCGAAATCGTATTGTTCCCAGGAATAAGTTAGTAAATCTCCATCAATGTCCTCACCGATTCCTGTCATTTCAAAGGGTGTATTGAGTGGAATATAGAAATCATCTTCGAGATCAATATGAGCAGTAGGACTTGTATTATTTGTTTCTAATTTAGAAGAACAACCATCTGCAATACTCACTCTCGTATGTTGAAACATTTCGACCAAGGCTCCTATATTGTAAAAATCATAATTTCCGTTTATATAATTTTGACTACCACAGGGACCACCTCCATATGACATAATAGTTACACCACTTCCAGGTTCATAACCAGTAGGATTATTTTCATTTTCCATATCACAATGGTTAAAACTGTGGTTAGCATCCATTTGATGACCCAATTCATGGGCTGTAATATTAACCATCACATTGTTAACGTTTGAATTTCCTCCAATACATGTTACACCTCCTGCTTTATTGGCTAGATTACACATTGATCCAAGATAAGCCACCCCTCCGGTATCAGAACAGTTTGACCAAACGTGTCCCACATCATAACTATTCACACCAACTATGTTATTGACAATAGAAGTATTTGACGGAAGAGCCCCTGTTCCATTATTAGGTGTGTTTGCCTGATTTGTTGCATAGGGATCAGTCGCTGGATTCAAATGGATTAACTCATCATTATTGTTTATTAATAATATCCGCACCGCTAACTCATTCTCAAAAATCAAATTTAAACGATTCACACCTGTAACCATTTTGGATAAAGCATTTTCTACCGTTCCTTGAAATTGTCCCCAACCCCCGGTACAAGCCAAGGCAAATCGGTACGTACGTAGGGGTAAGAACTCATCTGGTGTACGAAAATCAACGTATTGTTCACCTACTAGGTTTTCAATCTCATCATCATTTTGAACCACATCGTTTAAGCCACATCGGAAGTTTTTTGCCTCCTCAGGCTGATGAAATTTGGTGAAATAGGTTTGATAGATCCCTTCCAAATTATCTGCATAGGGATCAATGTAAATTTTTCCTTTGGGTGTATGGATCGAACCATGAAAACCATAAGGACCAAAATCAAATCGGGCATTCATTGATCGATCAATACTGTAGCCCTTATACGATCTTAAATTAGGATATTTGGCAGCCAGACCTTCCATCATGACTTCAGAATGATAAAATCGAAAGTCAACGATTCTACCATCTGGCATCGGCAATCCAATGACAATCTCTTTATCTTTTCGGTTATTCGCCAGCTCTTCAGGGGCAGCTTTCATAGCCGTTTTAAGTGCAAGGATATCTAGTTCAAAAACTTCATATTGGCTGGGGACGATTTGACGTTCTTGGTTTTCTTCAAGTCTGATGTCTGATTCATCATAGATATTCCAGTATTGGGCATTGAGACTTATGGTTCCAAGTAGGAATAATATTAGGCTTAATCTGATTTTCATTCTGCTAGGATTTATTGTGAATTCAACAAAGTTAAACAGTTAACACGATTCGGCTTGAAAAAGATCAATGATTATCGGACATTTTGAGCATTTTATGCCTTAAAAACTCGCTTTTACTTGCGCACGACCAATATGTACGATCCTAGAGTCTCCAGTTTTCCTTCCTTCATAGTTGATAATGAAGTCCACATTGTTGTCTAATCGGCGGGTATAGTTCAGATTCCAAATGTAATTTTGGCCATTTTTCAGACCTTCCAACATTTCAAAACCTACAGGCGTATTCGCTGATCCTTCAAAATTTACCCTAATGAAGCTTACCGATAGATTCAGACTCGATTTACTGGCTTGACGATAACTGGTCTCAAAACTAAAATCATGACTATTTAAGCGTTCTAAGTCATTGATTTGCTGACTTTTTTTACGATATCTATATTTAGTTACAAAGCGGAGGTTCGACTTGGGTCGAATGTTGATTTCAGGGTTAAGTTCAGAAAATTGAATACTAAAATCCCGTTCATCGAAAATCTCGGAATCCGACAATTTTAGACCAGCCTTACTATTAAAAATAAAGTCTAAAGCAGTGATTGGGCTAAAGCGAAAACGAAAAAGATATTCTTCTAATTTTCGACTTTCAAATCCAGTGATTTGTACAATTTTACTTTGATTGATATTAGCGCCTAATTGGCCGTCATACTTTGGATTGGAACGATTAAAAAACAAATTGTTGGACAAAAAGGAATTATAGCTTACAAGACTTGTGTCTTGAATATCAAATTTCAATGCTGAGAAGCCTTCGGTTCCTTGATCAGTGTTGGTTTTTTGATTGATTCTCAAGGTATGCAATGTCGATGTTTTTCGGAGTATGCCCCAAATTCCCTTATTCCGATTTTGTTCAATAAAAAACTTCGGCTCAAGCCGAAGACTTTGATTAATTCCATTACTATTGGTGCGGATAAACTCATTATTAAAAACGGTTACTTTCAGGTAGTTTGCCGTATCTATGGCACTGAATTCAAATTCATTCTGCTGTAAAATGGAGTCTTGATTGTAGTCGATCCAAATATAATTGCCTTCACCAGAATTTACTTTGACGTATTCAAATTCTTGCTTTATTTCCTGACCGGATTGAATTTGATAACTCGTCAGCGATTTCACTCCTCCTTTGAATAGTTGCCAATTATAATCGACTCTACCGAGATAGGTTTTTCGTGGGATTTCATTGCCTAAGTTGGGATCATTGATTTTTAAATTTCGATAAGAAAAATCAATATTAAGAGACGAAGATTCATTAATAAACCATTGAGTATTGGTCACAAATTCATCGGCAGTACTGTATAAGACAAGGTCGTCGTTTGACGGCAGATGGTCAAGTCTGCGATTAAAATTTAGCTGGTATTTTAAACGACCTTCTTGACCATTTTTGATAAAAAGATTAAATCGATCAAACGAAAAACTCGTATTTAATAGTGTATTGGATATTGTTGAGTTTCTGCGGTTATTCTCCCTTTGATAATTCAGCCCGACTGTGATATTATTTAAGCGCTTAATCGATTGAGAAACTTCTAGAATAGGTTTAAAGAATTTGGTGTTTTCTAGGTCAGAACTTGTACTCAAATAGTCCAAGATGCCTATAAAATTGAATCCATCTTTTTTGATTTTCACATTCCCTAAATGCTTGATTCCAAGGTAGTTGTCACGATTAAAGCTATTGATAGCATAGTTGGCATCCAGCATTTGATTATAGAGTATACCTGTCGAAGCCGAGAATATTTGTTCGTTGGATCTGTTGTTTGTGAATAGGTTCCAATTTCGACTAAATTCTGCTTCTCTATATGGGTTTAATGGAACAAAATCTTTTCCTTTGATCTCATAATTTGCATTCGTTTTTGAGATCCATTTTTCGGATTTTCCAATTTTTATTTCTTGGCTTACGCCGAATACTCCTGCAATACCATTGTTGTCGTTGTTATCGATGGATGAAAAGCGATTTAAGTCATTATTACTGAGGGACAATTCACCATTAACGGAAATGTTTTTGGGAAGTTTGTACTTGGCACCTAATGACATCATTTGGTTTTTCTGAGGGGCGATCAATTTGACAATGGGAAGATAATTACCCATATTTTCTCCAACATATTTGTAGACTCTCCCATTCGCGAAAGCGCCAGAATCAATAATATAGGAACCATTATTTTCTCCCACTTCTGTGAATCGGGCTGAATAAAATGCACTGTCAATGTCTGTACTGTACACAAGTATTGAATCCAATAGAGGAGAGTCGGGATTTTCGCGTAAAGCGTAAAGTATTCTATCAGTTTCTATTGATTCTTCTGTACGGTTGTACCCTGTTCTAATGGCTGCATCTGGATCATCGCCACTATTTCTTAGAATGGTGATATCCTCTTCGCTCAAATCAATTTGTCCAGTCGTGCTTTTACTGTCCTGTTGGTTGATGAAGCTGAAGTTGACCTCTAAATTATTGAGCTGATAATCACTTTCCAGGGCATAGATGGTTCTGAGGTAGTTACGTTCACTATATTCATATTCTACTATGATTCTGGAATCTTTGGTGATCAAAACTTTGGGAGTAAAGATCAATTCTGCGCGATCATAACTGATGGTATAGTCATTTTCCTGACCTCGTGTCAATAATTTACCATCTAGATATATTCTTTCTGAACCGGAAAGGACTATTACAAAGAGTTCTCCATTATTACCAACAAGTTTGTATGGACCTTGATTTCCTTCGGTAGTTTGTAGTGTTATTCTTGAAAATTTTCCTCTCGTAACGGCAAAGCTAGCTCGTGAATTTAGTTTTTGATTTTCATCGAATGAAGTTTGATTTATAACACTAAGCCCTTGGAGTTTTTTGAAATAGTTTATGAAATAACTGTTAGGTCTTCTGAGTTCATAGTCACCCGCAATGATCGTATTGGACTTACGTTGGACCTCTATGAAAACCTTATCAAATTCTTGAAGTAGCTGGGTGTTTCCCTCTGCTTGGATAGGAATGTTATCATCCGAAATTGCTGCTCGTACGGTGATGTCATTACCCAGATCTCCAGATAATTGTAAGTTAAAATTAGAATTCAGGAGTAAACTTTGAGCATTTCCCACGGATAGTCCTCGTGAAAAACTTCCATCATAATCCAGGCCTTTATGAGGGATTATTTTATTTAAGCTGGGATCTTGATAGGGAGAATAGTCATGACCGATGTAAATCGTTCCGTATCTGGTTGTTAACAAGGAGCTATCTAAGTGTTGATATTTTTTTTCCAAATTCAAGGACATGACTTCAAATGAGAGTAAAACGGAATCCTGTACAAGGTCAGCATCGGAGGATATGAATTCAAGAAGATTATTTTGTAAACGAAAATTAAATAGGGAAGTATCGAGGTCTAGAAATTGAATTGATTCCGGCACTACCGTTAAACTGTCGAGTAAAATGGTTTGATTTAGGACAAATTCAACTTTCAGGAATCTTTTATTAGAAAAATCATCGTTTTGAGCTGAGCAAATAAAAGCATAAAATGTTAAAAATGTTAAAAACAACATTTTTAAGAGATTTATTGAAAACAACTTTTTTTTGAATGCCAACATGAATAAAATGAGTCCTTATAATTAAAGCATTTTTGTCTCGAAATATTTCATAAATCAGCATAAACTCGGTTATTGAGTAAAATCAAAGACTTCTCACGCAGACTTATATAGTAAAAATTTTAATAATACGATCAGCAATATACTGTTTAATAAATTATTATAAATTATAAAATTACTTAATGTGTTTTATAATTGGCATGGTTTTTACACTAAGTATTGTTGTAGGGAATAAATGTAATAAATGAAATAAACTTATATATTAATTTATTTCGTCTTTATGACATTGATCTACAACGAGTTGAATTACATATAAGATAATGATTTTATGTGTTTTTTACCTTAAAACTTGCCGGTTGTACTGGCAAAAAATAAGCTTAATTATCTATATTTGTGCTTGATAAAATCCCCACCAAAGATTTTATTGGGCGAACCCTGAACATAAATTTGTATTTGATATGCAGCGTATATTTGTTGTATCTATCTTCTTGCTAAGCTTAAGTCTTTTGTCCTACGGACAAGAGTTTCGTACAATTGACGGTACGGGAAATCACGACTTAGATAAAGGTTCCAAAGGAGCGTCTCTTAGACAACGGACCAATCTTCAATTTAGTGATGGTTATTCTGAGCCTGCAGGAATGGATAGAGAAAATCCCCGAGTAATTAGTAATGTTTTGTTTGCCCAAGACGATGAAAATATTACCGACGAAGGAAATCGTAGTGATTTCTTGTGGGTTTTTGGTCAATTTTTGGACCATGACCTTTCCTTGGTTGAACAAGATCAAACGGATCTTTTAACCATAGCTATCCCAGAAGATGATGCCTGGTTTTCACCAGAATCTCCTCCGATGGCTATGCTTCGCTCTCTTCCTATTGAAGGGACAGGAACAGATCCTAATAATCCGCGAGCTTATAGAAATCAAGTGACTTCGTTCATTGATGGTTCAGCAATTTATGGCTCTGATAAAGCTAGAAGTGATTTTTTAAGAGCTAATGATGGTACAGGGAAACTTAGAACTTCACAAGGCAACTTGCCACCTTGGAATACCATAGATGGTGAATATAATTCTCCTTGCTTGAGCCCTATGCCAGAAGTAGCAGAAATGGAGGATGAAGGAGATAATATTCGTCTATTTGTATGTGGTGATATTAGAGCAAACGAGAATCCTCTACTCCTTTCTATGCATACCATTTTTATTAGAGAGCATAACAGAATGTGTGATCAGCTCATGGATGAAAATCCGGAATGGATTGGAGACGATGAAAAAATATTTCAAACTGCGAGAAAATATGTCATTGCCTATTTGCAAGGAATAGTTTATTATGAATGGTTACCTTCTCAAGGGGTATATCTGTCTGAATATTCTGGATATAAACCACAGATGGATCCAAGTATATTTAATGTGTTTTCGGCAGCCGCTTTCCGAATGGGACATACCCTGATAAACAGCGAGATCATCAGAATGTCCAACGCTGGAAATGAAATTGCCCAAGGAAACATCAGTTTAAGAGATGCTTTTTTCAATCCCTTGGCTGTAAATTTAGCAGGAGGAATAGAGCCTTACCTTAAAGGAATGGCTACTCAGACTCAGCAAAATATGGATTGTAAAGTCATTGATGATGTTAGAAACTTCTTGTTTGGCGGTCCAGGAACTGGGGGCTTAGATTTAGCAGCCATAAATATTAATAGAGGGCGTGAGAGAGGATTGGCAGATTATAATTCTATTCGTAATGACTTCGGAAAACCAAAGGTGCAAAGCTTCTTTGGGTTGACTGGAGATAGTGAATCGGCTGATTTATTAGAATCCATTTACAATGATATAGAAGATATTGATCCTTGGGTAGGAATGTTAGCAGAAAGACATTTACCCAACAATGCTTTGTTTGGAGATCTAATTATGGTCATCATGGAAGAGCAATTCCAACTATTGAGAGATGGAGATCGATTTTACTTTGAAAATGATGATTTTACTTTCGAAGAATTGGATAAAATTAAGAACACAACGCTTCATGATATTATCATGCGAAA
>JAHDCZ010000042.1 GCA_020629615.1 Saprospiraceae bacterium | reverse complement strand
TAAGATAGCTGAAAATATTGGTGCCTCCTTTATCGTAATGGCACTTCGTCAGAAAAAGCTCGTGAGTGCAATCCTGACTTAATTATCTGTGATGTCATGATGCCAGTTCTTGATGGTTTTGGAGTCTTGAAAATATTAAATAAGGATGTAAAACTTCACCACATTCCGTTCATTTTTTTGACGGCTAAGGCCGAAAAAGAAGACTTTAGAAAAGGAATGTCTTTAGGTGCAGAAGACTACATCACTAAACCATTTGATGATGTGGAACTTCTAGAAGCAATCGAAATGAGATTAGCAAAAGCTGAAAAAATTAAATCCATTGAATCAAGTGAACCCGGCTTGCAACATTTTTTCTCGGAAGCTAAAGCCCTCGATCAGTTTAAAAAATTATCCGTCGATAAAGAGATCAGACATTACAAGGCAAAAGATCTTATATTTGAAGAGGCCCAGAGTCCTCATTGGCTATATTTTATTATATCTGGCTCTGTCAAGCTTTATCAGATTAATGATTACGGAAAAGAATTAACCACTGAAATACTAACAGAAGGAGATTTTTTTGGATACGAATCTTTATTAAATGAAACACCTTACGAAAACAATGCTGCAGTGATCGAAGACTGTTCATTACGTCTCATTCCTAAATCCGATTTTTCAATCTTGCTCTTTAATAATCGAGATTTTGCAGCCAAGTTTATTAAAATGATGAGCAATAAAAAGACGCAGACAGAAAAGAAACTAATCGAAATGGCCTATAGTTCGGTCAGAAAAAAAGTAGCGAATGCCTTGCTGGCATTCGCTAAAAACAATAAATCGGATGGACAATCAATGCAAATTTCTAGGGACGAACTCGCCTCAATGGCTGGAACAGCCAAAGAAACCTTAATACGAACTTTGTCAGATTTTAAAAGTGAAAACTTAATTCAAATTGAATCCAAAACAATCAAAATAATAGACTTAGACGAATTAGAACATCTTATTGGTTGATCTTAGGCCGCACGCGTAAAATCCTCCTCAGGAAATACATTGGGGTATTCTTTCTTTTTCATTCTTCTGACTTTACTCATAGGCCCGCTTGTGAATTCTACTCCTAATAATGCACTAAGAAATACTGGTAAAGCTAATAATGCTAAAATCGGAACTCCCATGAAAAAGGGTACAATAACGACAGCCATCAAAAGGTAAAATCTCAAAATTAATTTGTCAAAGGGCAAAGTGAACATTTTCATAATTTTTGTTTTTTAATTATTCAAATATCCCAGCTTTTATGTCCGCTAGAAATGATTCAGCTCAGTTCTTAAAATGATTATGATCATTTTCCGACTTTGACAAATAACTTTGTATTGAATTCTAAACTTTGCAATGAATATTATTTACACTTGTATCATCTTTCTTATAGTAAGCATTAATGTATCATTTGGGCAGTCGGATTTTGAAGTAAAATACAGTGAATTACTGTCCCTGTACAATAATCAAGGCAATCTTGATTATCAGAGCTTGGCCAATGAATCGGAACTATTGAATGAAATATTCCAGGATCTTCAAAACACTCGTCTCGATATTAATCATCCCGATGAATATCGTAGTCTGTTGATCAACGCCTACAATTTCATCGTCATACATCAGATTTGTAGTCACTACCCCGTCAACTCAGTGAAAAATATCCCTGGTTTTTTTACTAAAAAACATCCAATAGGGGCAGAAAAATTATCACTCGATCAGATTGAAAAGCTTTTGCTAAAAACGCAGGACCCTAGAATTCATATGGCATTAGTTTGTGGGGCTAAATCATGTCCAGTACTTAAAAATACACCCTATGATTCCAAGCAACTGAATCAACAACTTGATGAACAATCAAAGTTCAATTTGGAAAGAGAAGACTTCATCCAAATCAATGAAAAAGAAATTAGAGTAAATAAAATATTTGATTGGTATCAAGAAGATTTTCAAGGTAGTAATGGCATCAATAATTTTATTCTAAAATATAGTGACCAGAAAATCGAAGTAAATACTACAAGTTATTTGCCCTATGATTGGTCACTCAATGAAAAAAAAGGTATAGGATTAAATACCACGGACAGATTCTATGCTTCAAATCTATATGGAAAAGGTCAATTCGAAATCAACTTTTTCAATAATTATTACAGCCAAGTAGATGAAGACCTGCGAGGTGATCCGATTAGTCGCTATGATTTTTTGACCAGCTTAGTTCAATTAACATATGGATGGTCAGAAAGTTTAAACCTCGGTGTTGATTTAAGATTCAGGTCGGTTTCGCAAAATTTGGAGGATCCGAGTTTAAAATTTGAAAGTCTTCAATTCAGTAATACAGGTACACGTTTCATTGATGGAATTGAAAGTGGATATCAACGCGTGGGATTGACCGCTCTAAATTTACGGGTGAAGTACAAACCCTTCCGACAGTTTCGTTATTTGACAACCCAACAAACTATTAGTATCCCTCTCCTATTCAAGGAAGAAGGAAAAGGCTTTATCGATTGGACAGGATTCAGTTTTCAACACCAGTTTATTTATGATCGAGAAATTGGGAGGGATTTCGCCATTTATCTTGAGGGAGGATTTTTAATCGAAAACATTAATAAAGCTATAATAAATCGAGGAGATGGATTCAATCAATACACCCTACCTCTAAGCGCTATCTTTAGTTATTTCCCAAGCAAGGACTGGACCATTTATGCTTTATACAATGTGGCTCCTCAATTATACCACTCTGTCATCAATTTAAGCTCATTTTCCAGCTATGGATATTACCAACAGTTAGGGATTGCAATGAAGTACTTTATACATCCCGCACTACAAGTAGAAACCTTAATTACTGGTTTTTATTCGGGTAATGAAGGACGGACGGCAGCAACCTATAATTTTGGCCTAAGGTACTTTTATCGTTAATATTAAACATATTTCTAATATGTATTTATCTTTATATTAATCATATATAAAAATAAAATATGATAATTACCCTTAGACAAGTATGAAACATATTAAATATTTTGTACATTTGTTATGCGCTTACAATCAATCACTTGTGATTTATGGCGTAAGAGCCAATTTTAAGTGAAAATCATACACCTTTGAAAGAATAGAGACGGGCCATCCCAGGAACCGAAGTCATCATCTTTCATTCTTATGTAGTTATTGTCATAAGTCGGTGTATGTTTTTCTTTTTCATCCCTAAAAAATAGTAAAGCGATTCTTGATATTAGTCAAGACCATTAACTGATTAAAAGTATTATTTCAATGCAAAAGCTATTTGTTCTTTTACTTTCCATTTTTTTAGGATCTTCTTTTCTGCTAGGTCAAAAAAGCAATTTACGTGAGCTCAACAAGACCTACACAGACCTTACGGAAGCCTTGAGCAAAAAAGAAAAGGTATTTCACCTTAATCTTTCCAATCAAAAACTTTCATCAATCCCAGATGAAATTGCTCAGCTAATTAATTTAAGATCACTTTATTTATCTAATAATGACTTAAAGGACATTGACTTTGATTTTAGTCAAATGAATAATCTTGAATTAATCGATTTGAATGGTAATCTATTTAAGAACATCCCTGTTAAAGCATTAAAAAAATGTAAGACTTTAAAAGCTCTTAATTTTAGAGATAATTTATTGACAAAAGTGAGCAAAGAGATCAACGAATTAAGTAATCTCATGGCTATTGATCTTGGTGACAATCAGATTGCTTCGATTTCTGATCAAATTAGTTTTCAAAATTTACAATTCTTTCGGGCGGACAATAATCTACTGAGTGTAATGCCATCAGGTCTACAAAACATGCTCAAATTACGTGAACTCAACTTAAGTAACAACAACATCGTTGAGATTCCAAAAGAGATCTTATCCAAATGCAAAAACATAAAAAAGTTAAATCTAAGCTATAATCCAATTCTAGATTTTAATGCTTTAAAATTTTGTGGCAAGTTGAAGAACCTCAAACTCAACGGTTGTAATTTAAGGGAAATTGATCTTCATATTATCTTTGGAATGGCAAAACTAAGATCACTATATTTAGAAAATTCTGGTTTGGAAACGATCCCGGGAACATTAAGTAAAATGGTTAAATTGGAAGAATTCTATTTGAGCAATAATCGATTAGAAAATTTGCCTGAAGTATTGGAAAGTCTTAAACGATTAAAATATCTTGATCTCAAAGGCAATCCAGTTTCCACTTTGAATTTGATTAAAATTCAAAACGCAGTACCCAAAGCCGAAGTAACTTTATAATATATCTTAAGTATCTAAATCTTGGATTCTGAGTACATTTGCATTTAATAAAACTTAGATCATGCTGTTGTACTTCTCAAAAATCTGTCTTGCTCTATTTTTTCTGTGCTTTTGTTTTTTTGACCAATGCAATCTTTCTGAAGAAGATCAACAAGTCGCTGTTAAAGAAAGTGAACATTACAAATTCTTAGATAGCATTGCTGCAGGTCATGCCATTACTACTGACTTTTCTGAGCACTTCTTTGACAAAATCTCTCTGTTGGACATGCAGATTCAAATGGGTTCTACGAGCATTAAAGATCGAGAGAAATCTGTCCTAGCATATCAAGATTTTCTAAAAAGAGATGTAGGGAATTTTACGAATAAGGAAAAATTGTTCTTATCCAGTATTCTAGACAGCGCTCTAATTGCCATCTCGAAAATAAATCCCAAGTTAATCGATTTCGATATCGAGCTTATAAAAATGCATGGCAAGCACTATGGTGATGGGGTCTATTTTACGCGTGACAGAGGAATCTTTATTCCAAAAAATGAATTAGAAAACTTTGAGAATGATAAGGTTTATGCGGTGATACTGCATGAAATTTTTCATATTCTTTCGAGAGAAAATAAAGAACTTAGAAATCAATTATATGCTTTGATAGGCTTTCGCCCAATGGAAAAGTCATTTGTGCTACCTGAAGCGGTTTCTCAAAGGCTGCTGACCAATCCAGATGGAGTGAATATAGATTTTTTCATCAATTTAAAGGTGGGAGAGCAAATAAAAAAGGCTGCTGCACTCATTGTCTCTTCTGAAGATAAGTTTAATCCAAACAGAAGTAGCTTTTTTGAATACCTCAAATTTGATCTTTATGAAGTAATCGAAAAGGATAATCAATATACCCTTTTGGCTAATGACATCGGATTTTCAAAACTGGACCCTTTGTTCATGGAATCTTTTTTCAGCCAAATAAAGGACAATACCAAGTATATTATTCATCCGGATGAAATTATGGCTGATAATTTCATGTTATTAGTCCTAGGAGAGTCCCGAGGAAGGATGGATGATTTTTCACCGTCGGGAACACAATTACAACTAGACGTGAAAAGACTTCTAAAGTCCGTAAATTGAGTATATATTAGTATTTTTAACCATGCGATCTAAACCAGAAGCACCGGAAAACTTCAGCGCCATGCGAGAACGATGGCATGAAATCATTTTTGAGGCCGACACACCTCTCGGAAAGTTGTTTGATATAGTCTTGTTGATTTTTATTCTTGCCAGTGTTTTTGTAGTCATGATGGAAACAGTTGGTGACTATTCTGTTCGTTATCGGACCCTTTTTTTTATACTCGAATGGACCTTCACTATATTTTTCACAATTGAGTATTTTCTAAGACTTTATGTCGTTCATAAGAAACGAAAATATGCGCTTAGTTTTTTCGGAATCATTGATTTACTTGCCATATTACCGACATACATCAGTCTTTTTATCGTTGGGACCCAATCCTTAGTAGTTATTCGCGCCTTACGATTATTGAGAGTGTTTCGGATTTTTAAACTTGCCAATTTTTTATCTGAAAGTAGATTCTTAATCGATTCGCTGAAACGAAGTCGCGCTAAGATTGCTGTATTTTTATTTTTTATTGTACTTATGGTATGCATCTTAGGATCTGTCATGTATCTTATAGAAGGTGGCGTCAATCCTGAACAATTTGATAGTATTCCTCGTGCCATTTATTGGGCTATAGTTACCTTGACTACCGTTGGATATGGAGATATCTCGCCTTCTACCCCACTTGGTCAATTTATTGCAGCTATTATTATGATCTTGGGTTATGCGGTTATTGCTGTACCTACTGGAATTATTACCGCAGAAGCCGTTAAAACTGATTCGATTAGTTTATCCACTCAAGTTTGCAGATACTGCGCCAAAGAAGGTCATGATGAAGATGCGGAATACTGTAAATACTGTGGCGAAAACTTGCACCCAGAAAGCTAAATATGCTTTTTAAGCTCATTGAGATTCTCAATGATGACATTGGGTTTGTGTTGAGTATTATTCAATTCTTGATTGGGATTATACCATATCGTATCTAATCCATAATTATTCCCTCCTTGGATATCAGAATTTAAACTATCCCCAACGACGGCAACTCGATCTTTTTGGGCTTTCCCCATATCCTCAAACACCTTATCAAAAAAGCGAGCATCTGGCTTCGAAAACCCGATTTCGTCGGATACAACAATGACATCAAACTGTTTGTACAGTTCAACTTTTCTTAAGCGAGGACGCTGTACTTCTTTCAATCCATTGGTGATGATTCCCATTTTATATTTTGCTGAAGCTAAATCGCTTATCAAATCTCGTGCACCTGGAATTAATTGACTATTCACTACCAATTGATTTAAGTAATATTCATTCGCCGTCAAGGCATCAATCTTTAATCCATATAAATCAAAAAATAATCGGAATCGCTTAGCTCTTAATTCAAGCTGATCAATTACCCCATCTTCCAATTCTTTCCAACACTGATGATTACACTCTTCGTACTTTTCATAAAGATTGGAACCCGTCAAATTTAAATCCTCGACAAGTGCTCCAAATGCACGCTCTGAAGCAGTATTAAAATCAAACAGGGTATTATCTGCATCAAATAAAATCCAATCGTATCTCATATTACTTTGGTAGTCGCATAACATGAATCAATCGCTTGACTGACATTTTTCCTGCACCATTCGCGATAAGCAAAAATAATCCACCAGCCAAACTCATATTCCTCATAAACATCAAGCTATGCACTCTCCGCAAGTCTTCAGGATCATTCCAAAAAGAGTATACGATGAACGTAAAAGGCAGCCAGTACATCAATAATAAAAATGCACCAAATCGAGCAAAGTATCCAAGGACAACGGTAAGAGCTCCCAATGCCAAAGTCCCGATGGACAGAATCAGCCACCATTTTGGCATCCAGGTAATGCCATATTCTTGGATGGTTGTTAAATTTTTTTCAAAATATAGTAATGAATCCGCCGCTTCCATAAAGAAAAACGCAGAAATTAAAATTCTACCTACTAAATCTGCTATTGATTTCATTGTTTATCTCCTAGCTTTTGAGTTGATTTAAGCCAAAATGAATCATGCAAAAACCAGTCCTAAATTAAGGTTCTTTGATTAATTTTGCGATGGCTTTCGCAACATTTTGACCATCCATCGCTGCAGATAAAATACCACCTGCATATCCTGCACCTTCGCCACAAGGATAAAGTCCTTTAATTTGCGGATGTTGAAAATCTTCCTCGCGTGGAATTCTGATGGTCGAAGATGTCCGGCTTTCGACTCCGACGACAATCGCATCATTGGTCAAATAGCCTTTTAAACGGCGGTCAAATTGTTTCAATCCTCGTCGCAATCTGGAAGCCAGAAAACCAGGTAATATCTCATGTAAGGGTGCAGAATAAACACCTGGAATATATGAGGTGTCAGGCAAATCTATCGATAACTTTCCTTCCACAAAATCTACTAATCGCTGAGCCGGAGCCTTTTGACTACCATCCCCCCAATTAAATATACTTTGTTCGATTTCTTGTTGATAATTCATTGAAGCAAAGACACCTTTGTACCCATGTTTTTCAAGTTCGTCCAACTCAATAGAAGTTACAATCCCACTATTTGCATATGGAGAATCACGCCTTGACAATGACATACCATTGACTACGATTTCCCCTGGAGCGGTGGCGGCAGGAACAATAAGCCCCCCTGGACACATACAAAAGGAGAAGACTCCACAGTTATCAATTTGAGTTACGACCTTATAGCTAGCAGCTGGCAAAGCATCTTCACGAGGTGACTGTCGATACTGTATTTTATCGATCAAGGATTGAGGATGTTCGACCCGAACACCAAAGGCAAAAGGTTTGGCTTCAATTACAATACCTTTGTCATCCAATAATTTATAAATATCCCGCGCAGAATGCCCTGTAGCCAAAACAAATGCCTGAGCTTTGTGTAGCTTATCGTTTTGATCACTGACTCCCATCAATCGTTGATCCTCTAGAATAAAATCAATGACCCGCGTCTCAAAGTGAACTTCACCACCAAAATTTTCAATACTTTCTCGAATTTTTGCGATAATCTTAGGGAGTTTATTAGATCCAATATGCGGATGCGCATCATACAGAATATCTTCCTTGGCTCCATGTTCGACTAGCAATTCAAGGACCTTTTGAATCTTACCTCGCTTATGAGACCTAGTATATAATTTACCATCCGAATAGGTTCCTGCTCCTCCTTCTCCAAAGCAATAATTTGAGTCTGGATTAACGACATGATCTTGCTGAATCGCTCTTAAATCACGTCTTCGTGCTTGAACATCTTTCCCGCGATCTAAAACAATGGGTTTGCAACCTTGTTCAATCAGTTCAAGCGCGGCAAAATAACCAGCAGGTCCCGCACCAATAACGAGGACTTTGGGTTTATTCGAAACATCAGAAAACTGTTCTAGATGGCTCTTTCTTTTTTGGGGACTTTCGTCCGAATGCAAACGATAACGCAACAAATAAAAAGGTCGACCTTTCCTTGCATCAATAGATTTTCGTATTAGTTGAAATCCATCAATCGTTGATGGATGTACTCTAAGTTTACTGGCAATTTTATTTTTTATCTTTTCCTTATCTTCGAGTTGGTCTGGAAAAAGCTTTATGTCCACTTCCTGATTCACGAGTAGACAGCCCTTCGAACTTTCACTAATTTTTCAAGCAATGACTCAATCAAATCAAGATGAAGCATATTCGCACCATCGGATTTTGCTTCGGAAGGATTGGGATGAGTTTCGATAAACAATCCATCCACCCCAACGGCAACCGCGGCCTTAGCAATGGTTTCGATAAATTCGGGTCTTCCACCAGTTACACCAACGGTTTGGTTGGGTTGCTGTAATGAATGCGTACAATCCATTATGACTGGCGCACCAAATCCTTGCATTGTTTTCAGTCCTCTAAAATCAACGACCAAATCTTGATATCCGAATGTTGTTCCTCGTTCGGTCAAAGCCACTTGATCATTGCCCGACTCCCTTACTTTTGTTAACGCATGGGACATTGAATCGGGACCCATAAATTGTCCTTTTTTAATATTGACAACTTTTCCCGTTTTAGCGGCCGCAACCAATAGATTGGTTTGTCTACATAAAAATGCTGGAATCTGGAGAACATCGACATATTCGGCAGCCATAGCAGCCTCCTCGTCGGTATGAATATCTGTGGTTACAGGTCGGTTATAATGTGCGCCAACCTTTGATAATATTTTAAGAGCTTTTTCATCACCGATTCCTGTAAAAGAGTGTAAGCTAGATCGATTTGCTTTTCGGTATGACCCCTTAAAGATCAAAGGTATATTTAATCGATCTGTAATCTCAACAAGTCGATCAGCTATGTGGAACGCAATTTCTTCTCCCTCAATAGCACAAGGACCTGCGATCAAAAAGAAATTTTCTTGGGAGGTTATGTTATTAAAATTAAAACTCATGGACTTCATATTATAGATGATAAAGATAGGATAATGCCTTGGTGCATTACATAAAAACTGTTGAATTATTTATTAGTAAAATAATATGCTTGTTTGATTCAATCGCGAATCACTACTTCCAATCCATAAAATCTAAACAAGTGATTTTTTATTATTTGGATGTATCAAAAGTTTATTTTATCAATATCATTCGATTAACTTGTTGCTTTAATTATTAAGACCTTTGACATTTTATGAAAAAGCTGAGTCTACTTATTTCGTTTTTTATCTTTATCAATTGCTCAGATGCGCAACCTGATTTAAGCTTATTGATATCTCCTCCTAATTCGATGGAAATAAACGAGATTAAGGAATACTGGGATTCGCTAAATCACACTCCGCAAGATTGGAACATCGAAGCGTCAGGAGTTTTAAATGGATTTAGTGTAGATGTAATTTCTCATAGTCTTGATGGCAACACCCATTATGGAGCTGTTCGTTTTCCCTTAAATTATTCTCCCACATCCTTGTACCCAGTATTGATAGTAAACCATGGTGGAGCCAATGGTGTAA
This sequence comes from Saprospiraceae bacterium, assembly GCA_020629615.1. Taxonomy (GTDB): domain Bacteria; phylum Bacteroidota; class Bacteroidia; order Chitinophagales; family Saprospiraceae; genus JAHDCZ01. The sequence goes on along the minus strand of JAHDCZ010000042.1, from coordinate 13,610 downwards.
ACCTTGGAATTTTGAATGTTTATTCGCAAGGATGTTATGCAGATTATTTCGTGGTGATTCCATCATTTAGAAGTGAAGTTTTAAATACCGGTCCTCTGGGATTAGGCATATTCACTTCAACTGGTGCCCCAAGTGAAATGGATGGAGATACTGATGACGCCTTGGCATTGCTCCACGGAGTGCTCGAAATTCAAGGAGCAGACCCTTCCAGAGTTGGAGCGTTTGGAGGCAGCCGAGGTGGTGGAGTCAGCCATCTTATGTCAGTCAAGGACGATGTTATTACGGCTACCTGTACATACTATGCAGCCACAGATCATTTAGCTTTAGAAGGTTTGTATGATATTTTGGATTGTTATTATGACGCTAATTGTAATACTCCCCTCAATCCCCCGATTAACAACACTATCAATTATGCCGCTGACCCCTACCTAAATGAACTCATATCTTTGGAGGAAGCTCGGAAGATCCTTCTTCGTCGATCTGCAATATATTTCGTTGATCAAATGCCCGATGCATATCAAGTACATCATGGTGATGCCGATCCGGTAGTCTTTGTTGAACACAGCCGTTACTTGGATACAGCATTTATGGAAAACGGATTAGAATTGGATTACATCGAATACCCAGGTGCAAACCATAGTAGTCTACCAGGTGCGAATGAATTGAAAGATGAATTTTTCTGCAAATTGCTTAATGGCTCATTTGTTTCAAACCAAAACATACCGCTAGACAAAAAAGATATAACTATCTTTCCAAACCCTAGTCATGATGAAATCACGATAAAATTTGATGACACTTTTACTGGTTCGGTTGCTATTAAAAATCTTCAAGGTGAGATTCTACTTCAAAAATATTATGTAGAAACTGATCTTTCGAAAATAGATATTCAGCAAATGACGGCGGGAATGTATATCTGTGAAATCCATGGTAATGAACAAAGCTCAGTACAGAGACTAATCAAACTCTAATTAACTTTCTTCTTGAGCTTGAACCATGTATAAAAGAGAAAGACTTAAAAACAATAATTCTTCATCTTCATTCATTTCTTCCAACATATTGTAGGCACGAGGATTTACATGACCAGCGAATTGTGGATTACGTACCCGACCAACAACTCTATTGTTTATTTCAATCGGAGCCAATTCCAGAGAGTCATTAATTTTTATTTCGGCCAATAATTTTTGATTGTTTCTTAATTCACCTTGAGCATTGATTTGACCTATTTTCTCGCCATTCACAAACAAATCAGTCATCGCTCCATGCACGTGATATACAAATTCGTGGCTGTAAGTCTTTACCATCAGAATAGCCTTTTTACGTGTGGCCACATACTCCTTGTAAGCATAAGCCACCAATGCTTCATGATAAATCGAGCTAAAAACACCTTTGACTAATTTTCCAATCCCTCTTTTAACCGTTCGATCTTCTTGTTGAAGAGATAGCAGTTCTATTTCATTTTTATCTAGAGGAACCAGACGATCAAAAAATTCTTTCAATTCATCTCTTAATTTATTCAAATCTCGATCTAATGCAGCTCTAGTGGGTTGAACACTAATCAAAAATCCAAACATTTGAGATAGGATAAAACCAATACCAGCTAGTACAAAAAGTAACAATATCAAATTACGCATCCGTCTCTTTTCTTTCTATCCCAAGTAAGATTTCAAAGCATTTCGATTGACCGATTTTCGAAGACGTCTTAAGGCTCTTTCTTTGATTTGACGCACTCGTTCACGTGTTAATCCGTATAATTCTCCAATTTCTTCTAAGTTAAGCGGGCTTTTATTATTTAAACCGTAATAGGCTTTTAGGACTTCGACTTCTCGTGGAGATAAAATCGCTAGGCCATTTACAATTTCTTGATGCAGGGATTGCTCCATCAATTTAAGGTCCGGTAAGTTTTCCCCATCTTCCGAAATCAGGTCAAGCATAGTCGAAGAACCTTCATCATTTGACACGGGGGCATCAACGGATAAATGACGACCACCACCTTGTAAGACAGCCGCAACATCTTTGACTTTGATGTCAAGAATATCAGCTATTTCTTCGTGGGAAGGTTCCCTTTCAAATTCTTGTACAAAGGAAACATAAGCTTCATTGACCCTCTTGTAAGAGGCCAATTTATTGACCGGTAATCGCACCATTCTTGAGTATTCTACAATTGCTTGAAGAATGGATTGTCTAATCCACCAAACTGCATAGGAAATAAATTTAAATCCCTTTGTTTCATCAAAACGCTTTGCAGCCTTCATCAAGCCTACATTACCTTCATTAATGAGATCACTCAAGGATAATCCCTGATTTTGATATTGCTTGGCAACAGAGACCACAAATCTTAAATTACTACGCGTTAAAATATCTAAAGCCTCGGAATCGCCTTCTCGAATACGACGAGCCAATTCCGCTTCTTGATCAGGGGTCAACATATCAATCTTACTAATATCATTGAGATATTTATCGAGCGCAAGGCTTTCTCTTGACGTAATCTTATTCGTTATTTTAAGTTGCCTCATAAAGATATATTTTAGCGTATAAGCCTTTCTTTAATTCAATACAAATAAGGTGAAGAAACAGGTATACATGTAATTTACAAATGTATAACGAGATAAGTTTCAAAATAGTGACAAAAAAAACCGAATACCCATAAAGGCATTCGGTTTTTATATCAGTTGCGAAAATACTTCGATTAAGAGGGCTTCTCAATCAAAGCTTTTCTTGACAATTTCATTTTACCTGATCGCTCGTCAATGCCAATAATTTTAATTCTTACTGGATCTCCTTCTTTAAAGTAATCTTCGACTTTCTCAACTCGCTTATGATCGATTTCGGATACGTGCAATAAACCACTCTTTCCATTAAAATCGACAAAAGCACCATAAGGCATAATTGACGCGACTTTTGCGTCGAAAACATCTCCAACACTTGGTACAAATACAATCTTATCAATAGAAGCTTTAGCAGCGTCCAAAGAATCTTTATTACTACTAGCAATTGAGATTATTCCTTTCCCATCGACCTCTTCAATATTAATTGTCGCACCGGTACGTTCTTGCATTTCTTGTATGATTTTTCCACCAGGTCCGATGACTGCTCCAATAAATGTTTTATCGATCGCAAATTCAATAATTCTTGGTGCAAATGGTTTCAAGTCTTCGTTAGGTTTAGAAATGGTCTTAGCCATTTCGTCTAAAATATGAATTCTACCTTCTTTTGCTTGTAAGAGTGCCTTTTCTAAGGTCTCATAAGGTAAGCCATCAATTTTGATATCCATCTGGCACGCACAGATTCCATTTCTTGTTCCAGTTAATTTGAAATCCATATCTCCTAATGCATCCTCATCTCCAAGAATATCTGAAAGAACCATAATTTCATCTCCTTCTGCAACCATTCCCATTGCAATCCCAGATACTGGCGACTTCACTTTTATGCCTGCATCCATCAAGGCCAATGAACCACCACAAACGGTTGCCATAGACGAAGAACCATTAGATTCTAAAATATCTGAGACGATTCTGATTGTGTAAGGGTTTTCATCCGGGAGCATATTCTTTAATGATCTTAATGCTAAATTGGCATGTCCAACCTCTCTACGACCAGGACCTCTCATTGGTCTTACTTCTCCCACAGACAAGGCAGGGAAATTATAGTGTAAGATAAATGGTTCATAAGACTGCTTTAAGGCCGTATCTACCATTTGCTTATCCAACTTAGTTCCTAGAGTTGCAGTACATAAAGCTTGGGTTTCTCCTCTAGTGAAGATCGCTGAACCGTGAGCTGATGGTAAATAATCAATTTCAGTCCAGATATTTCTGATCTCCGTTGACTTTCTTCCATCCAATCTCACACCTTCTTTCAACATCATCTCTCTAATTGTCGCCTTTTTGATTTTATCAAAGTAGTTAGAGATATTCTCAGCATTTTCTTCCATATACTCTTCACCTTCCGATTCTAAAAGGCTTTCTTTCATGTCAGTTTTAATGGTCTTAATGGCATCTTTTCTTTCAAACTTGCCCAATGAAGACATGGCCATTTTATATAAAGGTTCTTTTGTTAAACCTTCGATCTTTGCATATAGATCCTCATCAACTTCTACTACTTCAATTTCTCTTTTAACCGTTGCCTTTTCTCCAACTTTATCCGCCAAATCTAATTGCGCTTGACACTGAACTTTTATGGCTTCATGACCTGCTTTAATGGCTTCTATTAAATCTTGCTCCGAACATTCTTGGGCTTCTCCTTCAACCATCATTACGTTGTCTAAGGTTGCGGCCACAATAATTTCTAAATCAGCACCCTCCAACATCGATCTTGTCGGATTCACGTGATATTCACCATCTTTCTTGATCACTCTTACCTCGGATAAAGGTCCAGCAAATGGTATATTGGAAACAGCCAATGCTGCAGACGCTGCCAAAGCCGCATACCCATCTGGGAGTGTTTCTTCATCCCCAGATATCAGGTTAATTAATATTTGAGTTTCGTTCATATAACCATCAGGAAACAATGGACGAACTGCTCTATCGACCAAACGACAGATCAAAATCTCATAATCCGACAATCTTGCCTCTCTCCTAAAAAAGTTACCAGGAATTTTACCTACAGCGGCAAATTTTTCTTGATAATCTACTGACAAAGGGAAAAACGATTGACCTTCTTTTGCTTCTGTTGCAGATACCACAGATGCAAAGAGCATAGTTTTTCCGATTCTTACAACTACAGATCCGTGAGCCTGTGTTGCTAATTTTCCTGTTTCAATAATAACTTCCTGCCCGTTTGGCAAGTTAAACGACGTCGTGATTGGATTTTTCTGTCCCATGTTTGTTTGAATATTAGAGCCCTCGAATAATTTTTGTCATAGAGATTCAGTGTATCCGAATCTGTTATTCGAAAAAGCATAAATGAAAAAAAGCTACCCAAAATATTAGGTAGCCTTATAAAGTTTATTTTCTGATTCCTAACTTCTCGATAAGATCCCGGTATTTTTGGATATCCTTTTTTGCTAGGTATTGAAGTATTCTCTTTCTTTTACCTACTAGAGATAGTAGTGATTTTTTACAAGCATAATCTTTATGATTTTCTTGTAAATGAGCGGATAGCTCTTTAATTCTAAATGTAAATAAAGCAGCTTGCCCTTCTACTGATCCTGTATTCGCAGCAGAACCACCATATTCTTTAAAAATTTCTTCTTTCTTTTCTTTTGTTAAGTACGTTGCCATTGTTTTAAATTTTGACCAAAAAAGATTGCATGAATGCAGTTTTAGCGAGCGCAAAATTAAGATTTATTTTCGGAAGTGAACTAGTTTTTAATACATTATGTTAAAAACATTTGAATTATAAATTCACTTTGGCCTCATTCCATAAGCTATCCATTTCTTGCAAAGTCATTTCATTAAGCGATTTAGGCGCATTGGACTCAATGTATTCAAAGCGTGATTTGAACTTTCTATTGGTCTTTTCAAGAGCTGTTTCGGGGTCCACCCCAATGAATCTCGCATAATTTATAAGAGAGAAAAGCACATCTCCAAATTCATCTTCAATCCTTTCGGCGGAAGCCTCAGACTGAACAACCTCTTTTAATTCGCTCAACTCTTCTTCTACCTTGTCCCAAACTTGCATCTTATTTTCCCATTCAAAACCGACTTGCTTGGTTTTATCTTGCATCCGATATGCCTTAATCATCGCCGGCAAGGATTGAGGCACTCCACTCAAAACTGATTTCTTGCCTTCCTTCATTTTGAGTTGTTCCCAGTTCTTTTTCACCTCTTCTTCGTTTTCCACTTTTACATCACCATAAATATGAGGATGTCGGTTGATTAATTTTTCACAAACTGAGTGAAGTGCATCACTGATATCAAAGGCTTTCTTCTCATCGGCTATCTTGGCATAAAACACCATATGCAACATGATATCGCCGAGTTCTTCTTTCACTTCTTCCATATCATCGTTAAGGATAGCGTCGGCCAACTCATAAGTCTCTTCGATCGTTAGATTTCTGAGACTCTGCATGGTTTGTTTTTTGTCCCACGGGCACTGCTCTCGCAATTCGTCCATTATTATGAGTAATCTTTCGAAAGCCTGTAATTTATCCTTCATGCGACAACTTAATTATTTTACCTTTGTTAACTTAGTACAAACAAAAGTAAGGATTAATAAATCTAGTTATGAACGAATTCTTTGTAATGTTGGCCATCATTTTCGGAATATTCCTTGTGTCTTTTGCCTTGATCAATATCCGTTACATTTTTACCGGAAACGAATTCAGAGGATCTTGTGCTAGTAACAATCCAATGATAAAAAACAATATGGGCGAATGTACCGTCTGTGGTAAAAAGCCAGATGAAGATTGTAAAATGCCAGAAGTAAAAGCGTAAGAATTATTTCAAGCGTGCAGTCAGTGAAAGTCCAGTTGCTAGAACAAGCATGACTAAAAATACAAGAAGAATTAGCACAGTTTTTCGTTTTTGGTTATCGCAGATCAAATATTGTAAATTACTAGCAAATATCCACATTCAAATAAAAAAATCTTATATAAATATTATACATATATAAACGAAATCATATATCAAGCTTATTGATATTTAACTACTTAAATTAAATGAAAAAAAATTCCTGTTATCACTTCATACTTGTTGCTCTTTTATTTACGGCTTTCGCCGAAAGGCTAAATGCTCAGAGCAGTAAGCAAATGAGTTCTGCAGAAATCTACGAATCCCTTGAAAAATTTAATTTTCTTGGGAATGCGCTTTACGTCGCAGCACATCCTGATGATGAGAATACTCGAATGATCGCCTACCTCGCCAATGAAGTAAAAGCCAACACAGCCTATTTATCGCTTACCCGCGGTGGAGGTGGTCAAAACCTGATTGGCACAGAATTAAAAGAAATGCTTGGTGTCCTTCGTACGCAAGAACTTCAGATGGCACGAAAAGTCGATGGAGGTCAACAATTTTTTAGTCGTGCCATCGATTTTAGTTTTTCAAAACATCCAGATGAAACCTTTGCGATTTGGGACAAGGAAAAAATTATGAGTGATGCTGTATGGGTGATACGACAATTTAGACCAGACATAATCATCAATCGATTTGATCACGAATCAGCAGGAAGAACTCACGGGCACCACACTGCTTCTGCACTAGTTTCTTTGGAGGCATTTGATATGTCAGGCGATTCCAAAATATTTGCTGACCAACTAAAATATACGGACACTTGGCAAGCGAGTCGTCTTTTGTTCAACACATCTTGGTGGTTTTACGGTAGTCGAGAAAACTTTGAAAAGGCTGATCGTTCGCAATTATTAACTGTCGATGTTGGCGCCTACTACCCTCTTCGCGGAAAATCTAATAATGAAATAGCTGCTGAAAGTAGAAGTAATCATAGATGCCAAGGTTTTGGTTCTTCTGGAACACGGGGCAGTCAAATAGAATATCTCAAAGTACTCAAAGGAGATATTCCAAAGGACAAATCAAACCTCTTTGAAGGGATTAATACAACTTGGTCTAGAGTAAAAGGAGGTGATAAGATTCAAAGGTATAGTGACGAAATTCTGGCTTCATTTGATTTTAAAAACCCAAGTGCGATCTTAGAACAGCTTCTTGAATTGTACAGCATGGTGGAATCACTAGAAGATGATTTTTGGAAAAAACAAAAACTACCATTACTCAAAAAAATAATCACAGCCTGTGCAGGTCTTTATTTGGAATTTGATGCCAAAAACAGTAGTGCTTCTCCTGGGGATTATGTCGAATTGGACATCGAATGTACAAATCGTTCTTCCTTGGATATCGAATTGAAAAGTTTTGTTCTTTTACCGATGAATCACGACAGTATGGTCAATGCTAACATTGCTGCTAATGAAGCGTTTAAAACTAAATTTCGAGTTCGGATTCCGACTGATGCCCCTTTGACAGCTCCATATTGGTTATCCAAGCAAGGAAGTCTGGGCACATACAATGTGACGGATCAAGAATTGATAGGACTTCCTGAAAGTCCTCGATATTTGAAGGGAGAATTTAGTCTAAAAATCGGTGATCACCTCTTCACGGTACAAAAAGATGTTGTACATAAATATGCCAACCCAGCTGTGGGAGAAATTTTTGAACCCTTTGAGATCACCCCACAAGCCTTTATTAACACCACAAAACCGGTCTATATCTTTAATGGCCCGACAGATGAAGAATTACGATTAGTCGTTGTTGCTGGTCAAGATGACATTTCTGGTGAACTCCATTTAAATTTAGATCCACAATGGCAAGCCACTCCTTCAGTAGCTAGTTTTGAAGGCTTACGAAAAGGAGAAAAAAAAGAATTTACTTTTAAAATTAAGCCACCAAAGGATCAAAGCGTTATCCAGCTAAATCCTACTCTTATGATTGATGGCCGTAGTTATAATCAGTCAGTTCAATACATTGACTACGACCATATCCCAAAGCAAACTGTTTTAAAGGTGGCGAGCACAAAACTGGTTAGAATCAATCTAAAAAAACGTGGTAAAAATATCGCATATATAATGGGAGCTGGTGACAAAGTCCCGGAGAGCTTACGCGAAATGGGATATCGAGTTGATGAATTAAAACCAGATGCTTGTAAGCTCAGCACTCTGCAAAAATACGATGCTGTCGTGTCAGGAATTAGAGCCTACAACACTTTGGAAGAAATAAAATTCCTTCAACCTACATTGATGGAATATGTCGAAAAAGGAGGCACTTACATTGTACAGTATAATACAAACCGAAGAATGAAAACGAGTGAAATTGGCCCTTACCCGATCAAACTGAGTAGAGATAGAGTGACGGTGGAAGAGGCTGAAGTTCGATTTCTAGCACCTGAACATCCGATATTAAATTCACCAAACAAAATAGGTCCCAATGATTTTGAAGGCTGGGTTTCTGAAAGAGGTTTATACTTTGCCAATGAATGGGATGACAAATACACCCCAATACTTTCGAGTAATGACCCTGGCGAAAGCGCCAAAGATGGTGGTATGCTAGTCGCGGAATATGGTAAAGGACATTTTATTTTTTCAGGATATAGTTGGTTTCGTGAATTGCCTGCCGGTGTACCAGGAGCCTATCGTATTTTTGCTAATATGGTATCCTATGGTATCGAAGAACAACGACCGTAATGGAAAAGAAAAATACTCTAAACGATCAAGCCGGGAAATTCTCATGGAATAAAAAATATGCCTTCGTGATTGTATTTAACGTCATATTTGTTTTGTCTATGTATTATTACTTCAATCAATTTAATGCTTAATATATGAGTTTTATTGATTGGATAGTATTGAGTATAGTCATGTTTGCTGTTGTTGGGTACGGCATTTGGAAAACCCGCGGAAGCAAGGACATAGAATCTTATTTATTGGGTGGTAATGAAGCCAAGTGGTGGACAGTTGGATTATCAGTAATGGCTACACAAGCAAGTGCTATTACCTTCTTATCAACTCCTGGACAGGCTTATTATGATGGAATGGGTTTTGTTCAATTTTATTTTGCACTACCGATTGCACTCATAATAATTTGCGTCACATTTATACCTATTTTCTATCGTCTCAAAGTGTATACGGCTTACGAGTTTTTAGAAAATCGATTTGATCTCAAGACGAGATCACTCACTGCATTTTTGTTTTTATTACAACGAGGACTCGCCACCGGGATTACCATTTATGCTCCTGCCATTATAATGTCTTCTGTATTGGGATGGAATTTAAATACTACAACCTTGCTGATCGGTTGTATTGCGATTTTGTACACTGTTTCAGGGGGCACTAAAGCTGTCCACGTGACTCATCGACTACAAATGATGGTCATCTTTTTGGGGCTTTTTGTCATCTTCTTTCTTTTGTTGAGTTATATGCCAGATGATTATAGCTTTAATGAACTCATGTCTATTGCTGGAGCAAGTGACAAGTTGGAAATCATTGACACTGAGTTTGATTGGAAAGATCGATACAATATTTGGACTAGCTTAATCGCTGCTCCATTTTTATTCCTCTCCTATTTTGGAACAGATCAAAGCCAGGTACAGCGTTACATTTCAGGAAAATCAATTCGGGAAAGTCGTATCGGATTATTATTTAATGGTCTTTTCAAAGTACCGCTTCAATTTTTCATTTTATTTATAGGGGTTTTAGTTTTTTTGTTTTATCAATTTAATCAAGCTCCAATTTTCTTTAATCAATCTGTTGATGCTAAGATTGAAACTTCGGCTTTCGCCGAAAGGGCTTCTGAATTAAAAGGAGCATATGACATTGTCTACGAGAATAAAAAAGCTTCTCATAAAAAATATGCTAAAGATCCGAGTGATAAAAACAAACGGACTCTACAAGCATTACTTCAGCAAGAAAAAGAATTAAGAGACGAATATCGAACTGTCATCAAACAAGTTGACGAATCGATAGAAACGAATGACAAGGATTATATTTTTGTCAACTTTATTCTAAATCAATTGCCCAAGGGATTAGTTGGTCTTTTACTGGCCATGATCTTTTTTGCTGCCATGTCTTCAACTGCTTCAGAATTGAACGCCTTGGCATCTACAACTTCAGTGGATATGTACAAAAGGGTCGTAAAGCCAGAAGGAACAGATCAACATTATGTCTCAATGTCAAAATGGTTTACTTTATTCTGGGGAATTGTAGCGATACTATTCGCTTCTATTGGAACTCTCTTTGAAAACTTAATTCAATTTGTTAACATCGTAGGCTCAATATTCTATGGGACAATTTTGGGTGTTTTTCTCGTTGCCTTTTATATAAAATTTATTCAAGCAAGAGCAATTTTTATAGCTACTATCATTACTCAATCAGGCATCATATATGTGTATTGGAAGTACGTAAGAACTGATGAGCTATTTAGCTTCCTTTGGTTAAATATTATTGGCGCACTTAGTGTAATTATTATTGCAGCAATACTACAAATGGTCTTAGCTAAAAACAATTCTACAAAATAAAAAGGGAATCGTTTAGATTATTTCTTTTCAAATGGTATCCGACATTCAGTGCCAGACTTTGGATACTAATTCTTTAGATGAACTTAAGAGCTTTCTTATTATAGCACTATGATTTTTTCACGCTTCACTATAGTATCTTCAGCCATTAGTTCAACGATATACATACCTTTTAATAAGTTTTCGACATTCAGTTCAAATTCAAATTGATCATTTTCCAGTTTTTTATTTAAAACGATCGCTCCTTTTAAATCTGTTATGACCACTTTTCGATTGGATGAAAGCCCATTCTCAAATGTAACATTCAATAAACGAGTTGTAGGATTTGGAAATACTTTAGTCTCAAATTCCTCCAGTTGTTCTTCCTCTTCTTCTGGTTCTTCATATTCTATTAAACCATAAAACCAATCATGAACATTTCGAAAGTAACAATCAAAAGCTGCAACACCACCCAGTTGTTCCAGACTGACTGCCCAATAAACCATTTTGTATTCATCCGTTTCAGCTCTTATACCGCCAATTCCAGTACCCTCGTTGTAATTAAAGATAGCCTCTCCTCCATTAATTGGAATTATTTCATCTGGAGAGGTATTATAAATTGATTGCGAAGATGAGTTAAGAATATCAATTGTTTCACAATTTCCAAAAACGGTATCTTGAACTTCAGCCGACACTAAAATCGATTCAGGAGTTCCGTCATTTAGATATTCAGCGTGTAAGTAATTAGTATAAAAGTCTCTTTGAACCTCTGAATTATCTATAAATTCACTTTCGGAAAAAATAGACCAACCTATATCTTGACCCGCGATAAATAGATTTCCACCACCGTCCATAAAGTCTGATAGTACTGCAACCGTTTGGTCGGTTAAGGTGGGTAATAACCTACCTACATTGTAATAAATATTGATAACGCTATCTAGTGCATTTTCAGAGGCAAATCCAATCATGGCTTCTCGAGTCGTAATTCCGTAAACTACATTTCCTGTTTTCGCCAAGCCGTGTTCATATAAATAAGAATTTTCCAAAGCGGAATAATTTAAAACAATTAAATCTTTAACACCGTTGTTCAAGTTCATGGTATACTCTAGATTCGAAGTTTTTGAATCATAGGTATTTGAAGCAAATTCTATTTGTAAAGAACCAATCCCTACTGTTTCTCCTGGTACAATTCCCAAATCAATGGACTTGGACGAATTGGCAGGTATCGTAATTTCACTTCCTGAATTCATAAGTACCCCATCAATCATTACTTCTGCTTTCCAATCTTCAGGTGTATTCTCCTTAATATACAGGGTAAAAGTTTCTTCATCTGGCAATTCATTTGTAAATGATATTGTAGTCTTTGTTTCTTCACCTTGTTTTCCCGAAAAGTATTCTTTTTCGTAGGCCAAATCACCGATAATCACTGTTGATCCACCATTTGCTTTTATAGAATGACCATTATAAATATTTTGTTTTGACTCCGAGACATAAGCGACGATCTCGCAATTCTCAATATAATATTCAGGAGGAACGATATAAGTATAGGTTCTCGAAATATTGGAACCTTCAAATGTTTCATCCACCGCATCACCCCATTGCCCGGTAAGCATTTCTCGTAAAATATGATTATGAACGTAAAATAAAATAGTCCCGCTGTTAACATCAAAATCATCCTGTGGACCTATAAAACCATTTTCTAAAAAGGCAATATTGATGTAATTTACTGTAGCTCTACTAGAGCTTGTGTAATACAGATCCACGGTTACAGTCAATTCCCTTGAGTCCTCATCGAAACTTGATTGAACTCCCACGTTTACTGGGGATAGCTTTTGGGATTCGTTTCGAGTCGAAGCGTCCCATGCATTCCTGAACACAGCCAAAAGACCTTCTTTTCCTATATGACTTCTATTTATAGTAGCGCTTGGATAACCATAGACCCCCATTTCCAATCTTAAGTCTTCGCCGTAGGCCGTTCGAAAATCAGGCTCGCCATCTTGCGGTTCTGCCACACTTCCTGCATGCACGTAGATCGGTATTATTTCAAAGGCTGCATTTTCGATCATTTCATCCGTTTTATCATGACCGCTCGGACAAGCGCCACAGTGGATTCCGGTGTATTCTTCAAATATTATATTTCCTTTCTCTGGGGAAGTACTTACAAATTTTTGCGCTTCAGAAATAAAGCTCATCGTCACTAATAAATTGAGGATAACTAGTTTTTTCATAATCTTCGATTAAAACCGTAATTCTGATAATTCTTCTTTCTAACAAATTATTTTCTTCTAATTTAATTTAAAAATAGATTTGAAATAAAATGTATTAGGCTTTTCAAAGACAAATAGTATAAAAATGTCTATTCAACGGTTTATCGACTAATATAGACAAAAAAAGAGGATTCACTTTTATCAACGTGAATCCTCTTTGGAATTTAGATTTTGGGTAAAATCTATATAATCTTATCATCACAATTACTTCAAGATTTTACTCCATTCAGCAATAGACTTTCCGTTCATTGTTTCATATTCTTGATAATTTGATTTTATAAGAATTTTAATTATCTCACAATAGTTATATCACCAGTAATTTGCTGAATATCTCCATTCATTAATTCCACTTCAATAAAATATGGAAACACAGCCGGATTCAAATCAGTCCCTTTAAAGGTACCATCCCATCCGAGGCTA
>JAHDCZ010000041.1 GCA_020629615.1 Saprospiraceae bacterium | reverse complement strand
ATACCGGTTTGTCAGGAGGTGATCATATAGTTTATGTTCAGGATATAAATAATTGTAGAGTTGAAAATACTATAGAGGTCATAATACCAGCTGCGTTTAATATAGAAATGAATGCCGAAATAACATGTCCTGGAGAAACAACAGGAACATTAGAAATTCTAAATACCATGGGAGGAACTGGTCCATATACTTATTCATTGGATGGAATTACATATGGGGACGATCTGGTTTACTCTGGATTGGATGCAGGGAATCATGTGCTTTATGTTTTGGATTCCAATGCTTGTTCAATTGAATACAATATAGAGATGATAGCGCCAGAGGCATTTAGTCTAGAAATAGAAACTGAAGAATTATGCCCAGGGGAAACAAGTGGGACCATAGAAATAATGAATGTTGGTGGCGGAACAGGTTCCTATACTTATTCACTTGATGGAAATGCATTTGGAAATGATCTTATCTACACAGGTTTGTCTGAAGGCGAACATATGGTCTATGTTCAGGATTCCAATGGTTGTACATTTGAAAGCAATATAGAGATCACTATTCCTGCTGCGTTTGGTCTAGAAACGACTACTGAAATTACATGTCCAGGAGAGTCGAGCGGAGCCATAGAAATAACAAATACGACAGGAGGTACTAGTCCGTACACTTATTCAATTGACGGAAACAATTTTGGAAATGAATTATTATACACAGAATTATCGGCAACTGACTACACCCTTTATATTCAGGATGCCAATGGATGTGTTTTTGAAGATGTAATCACGGTAGATGCTTATCCAGTATTGGATTTTAACTTGGATGTCCCCATATTAGATTGTGATCAAACAGAGGCAACGATTAACGTGGATATAGTATCTGGAGATGCTTATAATATTGTCTGGTCTGATGGTTCTACAGAAGATTTTTTTACGGCAACCAAACCTGGTTCTTACCAAGTGACCTTGACGAATGATTGTCAATCCATTACTAAAGATTTTATTGTAGAGGCAGAAGATCCTACCAATAATGGAATTTATATCCCGAATGTATTTACACCAAATGGTGATGGAATAAACGATACATTTATACTAGGTTTAAATCCAACTACAAACATTCAAGTACTGAGTTTCCAAGTGTTTGATCGATGGGGAAATCTAGTTTTTGAAACTAAAGAACAAATCGTTGAATGGGATGGAATGTATAAAGCTAATATGTTGCAACCGGGAGTATATGTCTACCAAATAAAAGCGTCAATCGGTTATTGCCACAGAGAAAATGAGGAATATTTCTATCAGGGAGATGTTACTTTAATTAGATAAATTGACTCTTATTTAATTGCCTGGAGGCTCTTAAATTTAAGGGGCTTTTAGCGATATTGTTTATTTTGTTTTTAGAGGTCTTGAAAATATATGACCAGATGGGTAGATGGCTTCATCATTGTTGATTGACTATGCCTCAAATTTTATTATGAATACAAGCAGCGAAAATCAATTATTTAGAATCTTAATGGTAGCTCCGTAAAAGAAAAACAATATGAAAACTAGAATAGCTTTAATCACGACTTTCTGTTTGTTCCTTTTTACAATTTCCGCCCAGGATGAGTATAATATTGTTGGCAATACATCAACTTGTGAGTTTGAATGTGTTTACTTGTATGTTTCTCCTGATCCGGACCCAACACAAGAATTTGTATATGATTGGTACATCGATGGATTTAATGGAACGACTTTACCTGTCGTTACTACCACAGAACCTAATGTAGAATTTTGTGATTTGTGGCAAGGTTCTTATTTGGTTTCATTGGTGATGACTGGTGCTCAAAATGTGGTTTACACAGATAGTATTTATATCGATGTCTTATGGTCGGATTCTTACGTAGAACTGTATTCTAATGCTAGTGATTTTTGTCCGGCATCCGATCCTTCCACGAATTGTGAAAAGGTATGTCAAAACACTACCGTTACTTATACCGCTACGACTTCTGGTAATGCAGGTGGAAATGGAATTTTAGAATGGAATGTGATCGGTGCGGAATCTTGGACATATAGCGGTTCTGGAATTGAAGTCATTTGGGGAGAAGCAGGAACAGGATTAGTCGAGGTATTATATACTGATGATTGGTGTTGGGTGACAAGCTCAAGTTCCATTTGCGTAGAAATCTTAGAACAACCTGAAGCTGCCTTTGAAACAATGCCCGAAGCAACGAATGGAGTATTAGAAATATGCCAAGGGCAGAATGTAATTTTTGAAAATACTTCTGAAGGGGCAGTTTACTTTGAATGGGATTTAGCGGAGGGTGATCTAGCTTCAGTCGCTTCTCCAGAAAAAACATTTAACAATCCTGGCTCATATGAAATATCGTTAATTGCCAAAAACGAATGTTTCTGCGCTGATACCACATATTTACAAGTTGAGGTAGAAGCTACTTTGAGTCCTTTTGTAGATTGTGTGGGGACAATTTGTGGGCAAGAATCGGTCACCTATACTTCTGATGCAGATTGTAGTGATTTCTTTTGGACCGTGAGCGCAAACGGTACCGTGACGGATGGTGGAGGAATCAACGATGATTTTATTTCAGTAGATTGGGGAAATGGTCCTTATGGAATGATTGAATTAAGCGTTTCCAATTGTAATGGTTCCTATTGTTTGAAACCAGCAATGATCCAAATTCCGATCATGACAGGTAATGCCCAGATTGTTGGCCCTGATTTAGTTTGCAAAGGTGCAGCGGTTACCTATAGTATTCAGCATTATAATTCTACTTATTATAATTGGTCTATTTCTTCCGGGCAAATAATTAATGGTCAAGGAAGTAATACCGTCTCAGTAATATGGAATTCGCCAAATAATCTTCCAGAAATGGAAAACATCAGTGTCGATTATGAAAACTGCTATTTGGAATGTGGCGGTTCTGACAATCTTGATGTGAATATAGTTGATGAATTTATTATCCTTGGTGATGCAGAGGTTTGTCCCGAAGGAATTGGAGAATATCAAGCTCGATCATTGCAAAATGGAGGAATAGTAAGTTGTAATTGGTCTTTATCGGATGAATTAGGTGTAGAAGTATGGTCTTTCAATAATGCCAGCACGGTCAACGTTCCATATCCTGCTACGACTGGTTTATATATGATAAAAGCTACTCCAGTAAATCCTTTGGATTATTGCAATGAGTTTTATGAACTCGTAACTCATGTAGCGGAGAAGCCAGATGAAGTCGATGATATTGAAGGTGAATTAAGCATCTGTCCTGGTGAAACCTATCAATACAACGCTGTATCTTCTTCGGCAAATAATTCATTTACGTGGTACATTAATAATGGAGGAGTCTCTATCGTTAGAGAAGGAAATCCAGTGACCATTACTTGGGCTAGTACAGGACCCTATGAAATTAGTGTTACTCAAACGGACTATTCTGTTTTCCCTTGCGAGTCCGATCCCATTACGCGTACTCCAGTTGCCGTTGGGTCTGTAAGTTTGTCTGCCCCGGTATCTGCATGTAATGAAGATGTTACGGTCTTGACCGCAACTCATATTGATCTCGGATCTTATAACTGGACAATTACTCCTAGTGATATGGGTTCTATTGTTTCAGAGGAGGATCAAAGCAGCATAGAAATCTTATGGCATAAACCGGGAGTTGCTACTGTCAATGTCGGAATTTGTGGAGTCGGAGATAGTAAAATGATTGAAATCTTTCCTTTGCCCGAGCCAATAGCGACCTATCCTAATCGATTGTGTGCAAATGAAACTGGGACCGTAGGTGCTACTGCGGCTTTCGCCGAATATGTATGGAATGATGAAAATGGAAATCAAATTGCAACAGGTGCAAATCCTGATTTATATTCTGGTAGTTATGAATTAGTCGTTACAGATAACAACGGTTGTACAGGAAACACCATATTCACCATCGAGACTTTACCAATACCTAATATTAGAATTTCAACTCCCGACGATACGGGAATTTGTACTGCGGATAACGAACCGTATCCTCTTTTGTATGCTCTGAATTCTGAGGATGGATACACATACGAATGGTTTAAAGATAATGTTTCGGTCGGCAACGATAACCCTTTATATCAAGTAAGCTCCCTAGGGATCTATAGCGTAGTAGTTACCGATTTTAATGGTTGTCAAAACACATCGAATCAAATTAATGTATTTGAATTTTGCGGTGTTTGCAATGGAACTGCCAATGACGGAACCTGTAACTTTGATCCTTGTATATCGAACACAGGAACGGTCAATTTCACTGTTGCCACCACTAGTATTTGCAATCAATTAGATTTTACAAGTAGTTCGTTTGGAATTCAACCAGGTACAGAATCATGGTATTTTGATGATCCCGCTTCAGGTGCTAACAATACATCGAGCGATAGTGATCCTTCGCACACATTTTCAAATGCTGGATTCTTTACAGTTATCCTTTTTGGGGATGTAGAAGACGCTGACAACCCAGGTGGATATTGTCGACAATATTATGCGGAGACTGTAGAGATCCCCATGGTTGCAAAATTTGCCTATGATAAGGCTTGTCCGGGAGAAAATGTAAATTTCATAGATCTATCAAGCTACTTACCAGGAAATACGATCAGCTCATGGTCTTGGGATTTTGGCGAACCCAGTTCTGGTGCCGCCAATACGTCAAGCGACAGAAATCCTGTGCATGTTTATAATGATCCAGGAACATATGATGTGAGCTTAACTATTACGGATGGACTTTGTACATCTACCTTAATACAAACTATTGAAGTACACCCACTTCCAGTAGTTGATATTTTACCACCAGATGTTAATTGTGCGAATACAGCAATTGCTTTTGAAACAACTTCAGCCAATTATGTAACCGAATGGATTTGGGATTTTGGTGACCCTCTTTCGGCGGAAGCCAACACATCAGAAATACGAAACACTTTTCATGTATTTGAAACTCCTGGGATATACACTGTTACATTAACAACGACCAATGTCTATGGCTGTTCGAATAGTAGATCTATCAATGTGGAGATAGAACCAAATTTAAACAATGGAGATATCAGCTCATCAGTTCCGATTCCTATTTGTGAAGGCGAAACGGTGGATTTAATTTCACCATCAGGTGGCGTCTCATGGGAGTGGTCTACGGGAGAAACGAGCGAAACAATCACCGTAGCGACGGAGGATGTCTATACCTTGACTTTGACAGATCAATTTGGCTGTACGTACGAACCAGATTTGTTTACGGTAGAAGTTACGCCCGCTCCTCAAACCGCAATACGTGTCACAGAGTTATCTGAGTATGGACAAATACTCGCGATCCATTACGGGAATTATTCTACCTGTCAAGGAGAAGATGTTGTCATCGAAGCGATCGAATATGATAACCTAAATTATGTATGGTCCAATAATATGGTAGGCAATGTTCTGGAATTTACTGAAGAGAGAGGAAATCAATTGCCGGCAGGAAGCTATCAGTATTCAGTGGAAATCACGGATACCGATACAGGCTGTACAAATGAAATCGGACCAATAGATATTACTATTCATGCAAATCCACAAGCTGTGGTCATTGCCTCTAATCCATCGGGATATTTATGTGCAGGAGAAAATACCGAATTGTCTGTGTCCAATCCGGAAGCGGGTGTTACCTATATCTGGAATAATGGTGAGACAGGAGAAGTAATCAATGTTGAAATGGCTGGTGAGTATTTTGTTCAAGCGATAAATCAATACGGTTGTTCGACACTAAGTGAAACCATAGAAGTACATGCTGCGCCGGATCTAGGTTTGATCCCAAATGGCTGTCTAGAACGATGTGCACCAGATACAATTTGTTTGCCTACGATTCCAAACATTGCGAGTTACCAGTGGTATTTCAATGATGTATTGGTACCTGCACCCAATGGTATTTCACCGGATTTTATCGCTTATGAAAGTGGTACGTATCATGTTGTCCTAACGGATATTTATGGATGTCAAGCTACCTCCGAAGGATTCTACTTGAATTTAATAGAACCAACAGGAGATTTGGATGGTCAAGTTTATTATGATGTAAACAACGATGGTGTGCTGAATGCAGCGGACACCTTAGTCCCAGATGTACAAATTTATCTATCTGATGCTGGAAATTATATTGATAGTTTAATTACCGATGCGAATGGTGAATTTTTATTTGATGATATTGATTCCAAAGAATACGATCTTGTTTTTGATATCAATTCTATTGAGAAAGCCTCTGCGTACGAACCAGTCATCAACGCAACACTTGTCGGATGTGATGACGAAGAGTCTGTAATATTTCTACTTTATTTTGATTGCACGAATGTAGTCGTCAACCAGAGTTTTGATATTTGTCCTGGTAGTACTGTAGAATATAATGGATTTAACTTTGGGGTGGATACTAGTTTTGTCCAAGTTTACCAAGCTATAGGCGGTTGTGATTCTACTGAAAATGTGGTGATCAACTTATTGGATGCACAAGAAAACGATATCACAGAAAAGATTTGTTATAGCAGTTCTTTAACTATTGATAACATAGAGTTGTTTCCTGGCGATTCTCATGTTTTCGTTTATACGAATGCAGTAGGTTGTGATTCTACCATTAATTTTTCTGTAGAAGCTTTTGATGATGTTGAGTTTGATTTGGACGCTCAATTATCTTGTCCAAATGAATCTAGTGGATCGATCGAAGTGATGAATGTTACGGGAGGAACTGCGCCTTATACATACTCTATAGATGGCTCGGTGTACACCAATGATGTAATGTATACAGATTTGGAACCAACGGATTACCTTATATATGTCAAAGATTCTAATGGTTGTATTTTTGAGAATAGTATAGAAGTGGAGGCTTTCGCCGAATTGAGTTTTGATTTGGATGTGCCGATGTTAAACTGTGATGATACAGAAGTACAAATAGATCTAGAAATCTTATCCGGAGAATCTTATGATATTGAATGGTCAGATGGTTCAACCGAAGATGTATTTAATGCATATACACCTGGCATCTATCAAGTGACTTTGACAAACAATTGTCAATCTATCACACAAGAATTTAATGTCGAAGCAGAAGATCCAACAAGTAATGGTATATACATACCTAATGTTTTTACACCAAATGGAGATAATTCAAATGATCGATTTGTTCTAGGGCTTAAGCCTAGTACTAATATCGAATTAGAAAGTTTCCAAGTCTTTGACCGTTGGGGAAATATTGTTTTCGAATCCAATGATCAGCAGGTCGAATGGGATGGAAAGTACAATGGCAAAATGTTGCAACCAGGAATTTATGTTTACCAGATAAAAGCGATGATTAATTATTGCCATCGTGAAAACGAAGCGTATTACTACAAAGGTGATGTCACCTTAATAAGATAAATTGGTTTGGTTAATTGCACAGGAGGCTCTTCGATAAGAAGGGCCTTTTTGTTGTTTTGAACTTGTTAATTTTGAAATAAATCAATGTTTGAGAATTACATTTTTACTATTGGTGATTACGCAATTTCATCAACCAATTAGTCACAATGATTTGTTAATGAAATTATTCAATTCTCTATTCCCTTATGACATTAATAATTTCGAATAAGGAAAAGAAGATTTATGAAATTTGCTCTAGAATGGATTTGGTTGATGACTTTTTTAATTGTCTCATGTTCTAATTTAGAAAGTCAAGCTTCTCGATGGTTAGAAGATATACCATTTGATCCAAAAATTGATGATGAAAATTTTGAATTGTGTTTAGGTGACGAAAATGCTATCCAATATTATAGAGTCAATAATAATACAGGTTCAAAAGGTTTTAAACCTCAATTTTTGAAATTGATTGATAAAAAATATGATTCTAACAAAGTAAAAAAAGAGACAGGATTACTTAGAATTCGATTCATTGTTAATTGCAAAGGAGAGGCTGATCGATTTCGAATCTTAGGAAGCACCTTAGATTATAAAGAGTATATTTTCGATTCAAGTATAAGTGATCAACTCCTCCAAATTGTGAAGTCAATTGATAACTGGAATGGATCCGGTGAAGAGGTGAATACAGATTATTACAATTATGTTTTGTTCAGAATTATTGATGGAAAAATAATTACTGTGTTACCATGAGAAATTTAATTTTAATCTTGTTCGTTGTTTCCTTTTTTGGAGCTTTAAAAGCTCAGCCAAATTGTAATGTTTTTCTTTGGGAAGGTGATACAACTCAATTTGAAGCCTGTAAGCATTCAGAATACTTTAAATATTTTTATCAATTTGATCTAAATGGGATAGCAATATTAGATAGCTGTATGAAAATTTGTCCTTATTATGCTTTTCCCTACTACGAAAAAGCAGTCCCCTATTTGAAAGCAGGAAATCCAATGGGATGGAATAAATATATAAATTTGGCTGTCAAGTATGATGCACTGACTTATTTGACAATAAGGGCTTCATGTAGAGGAAAGTTTTTTGGTGATTATATGGGATCGATTAAAGATATAGATTCATTACGTACTCTAGTTAAAGGCGATATTGGTTATACGCACGACGGAACGTATCACATGGATGTTTATCAAGGAATATGTTATAAAGCAATTGGAGATTACAGTAAAGCAGTAAAAATAATTGAGACTTTTATTGCAAACAATCCTACATCTATAGGATACTATGATTATATACATCTCGGAGTAGCATATCAGAATATGAATCTGCATCAGAAGGCAATTGAATGTTTCGAAAAACAAGAATCCATTTATGATATCGCAGAAAACCAATACTATGTCGCGAAGTCATATTTGGAAATTCAAGATCACGACGAGTTTTTAAAAGCAATTCAGAAAGCAAAGGTGAAAATAAAAGCAGGAGAAAAAATGAACAACAAATATCATGTCTTAGAAGACGAAATATTTGAATATGATATTGATGAACTTCTATTAAAAATATAGAAATATTTTAATTCAATGAAGCACTATATAATTCTTTAGATTTGGTCAAATACTTCTTTTCGGCATTATTGTTAACAAGTTGAATAGCCTTGTCGATTTGAAAAATTGATTTAACAATTTCTCCTTTGAGAAAGTAATATTCTGCCAAGGTTCCATGATACAGGTATATTCTCTGTCCTAGTTTCGATTCATCAATTATATCTAAAATTAATTTAGCTTCTTTCAGTTGATTAAGTTGAAGATGTACAATTGCCATATTGATTTTGGTGTATGGACTTCTTTGTATTAAATCAAGGGATTTGTACCACCTTAAAATTGTTTTCCAATCTGTAGATTCAAAGCTAGGCGATTTTAAATGTTCAAAGGCTATGGCTGCTTCGTAATGATACGAACTTAAATTTAGCATGTCTTCCATTGCTTTATTCATAGCATTGTTTCCAAGAGAGATTAACGGGAAATACCATTTGCCACGATCTTGATTTTTTAAACTAATGATTTCATTGTTCAATCCAACTTTACTTTCTAGCCGAGCAGAATGAAAACATAATAGTGCAAATAGCGCATACATTTTTGATGTTCTAGTTGCTTTTTTATTTAAGACCATTTGGCACAATCGTAGAGCTTCTCCACAGAGATCTTTTCTTATAACCAAATCTTTCTTAATGGATTGAAATCCTTCGTTAAAGATTAAATAAATCGTTTCCATCACCCGATCTAGTCGCCTTGTCAAATCCTCTCCGATTGGAATTTTAAATTCTATTTTTTCTTCAATAATTTTTTTTCTGGCGCGTTGCAATCGCTTTTTGATACTCTCTTCTTTGGTAAGAAGTGCAGAAGCAATTTCTTTTTGGCTGAACCCCGAAATGGTTTTTAAGGCAAAAGCTATTTGATCTTTAGGATCTAAACTTGGATGACAAGCTGTAAAGATCATTTTGAGTTGACTATCTTCAATTTCATGTTCTAAAAACAATTCAGAAATCGCAATAGTGGATGATCCAAAATCAAACTGTATGTTTCGTTGATTGTCTGATTTTAATTTTCGGAAAAGATCGATGGTTCTATTTTTTGCAGCTGCCATCAACCAAGCTTCGGGATTATCTGGAATAGAATTCCTCCATGTTTTCAGTGCTCTGATGAATGTATCTTGAATCGCATCCTCGATGGTTTCAAGATGTTCGAACCCAAAAATTCGAGTAAGGATAGAGACCATCTTTCCATATTGGTGTCTGAAAAGATGGTCTATGTTTAAATCTTTCATTATTGATCAAATACCATAATCTCTCTAATTTCTACCGTCCCACCAAGATCATAATCTGGGTAATCTTGCGCTACTTGAACTGCTTCTTCATAATCAGATACGGTAATTACATAGTATCCGCCGATTAATTCTTTACTTTCTGCAAATGGGCCATCTGTTACCGTTCTGCTTTCACCTGATACTCTTCTTCCCGTTGAATGTAATGCCTCACCATGCTTAACAATTCCTTGAGCTCGCATTTTATCATTCCAAGCAAACCATTTTCCCATTCTTGTTTGCATTTCTTCAGGAGATAATCCTGCTTTAGCGTAATCCGAACTGATAAATAACATCATAAAATCTTTCATGTCTTAATTAATTTTTAGTTTTTAAAATAGAAAGGATTTATTCAATCCTCTTTTCATGTACATGACGTAGCTGGATAATGAAAGGGGGACAGAAATTGAAATATTTTTTAATTCAGAGCTAATAAAGAACATAATGCATCAAATCTTTGATCTTCTTTTAAAAGTTCTTTCGCTTTCGCGAATGCTAATTCAGAAGCGGCTGTAGAAGAATATAATTCCGAATGATTCATTTTAAATGTTTCTATCTCTTCGCTCGTAGGCATTTTGGTATTTCCTGCTAATTGGGCTATATCATTCGCCGAAAGGCTAGTACTTGTTTTTATAAATTCTGGTAAGGCATCGTAACCAATGACCATTTCTGTAACGGCTTGAACGATAGTCTGAATAGCATCTCCGCTTGATCTTGTATAATAAGCTCTTCCATTTCTACCCATTAAATCAATTTTATGAGGATCGATCCGCCCATTGGCATCAATGACATTTTCATTAATATGCATCATGACAATTTCACAAATGATTAAGTGACCGGCACCGCCATGAGTGCCCAAAGGAATAATTTGCTGCACTTTGCACTCCATATTGACGGGACTTTCTAAAATACATTTGGGACGGACCAATTCAGATTCGATAGGTGTGAGTCCCGATTTCTCAAACTCACTGACACCAGTATCAAATTGAACTGAGCACAATGCCATTTGGCGTACAATGTCATGATTTACCACGCTGATCACGGCCTCTTTGGTCTCTTCTACATTGTGAAGGGTGTCTTTGGTCGTATTATCCACGACTCGACGGTTGGATGAGAAAACAGCAGTAGGTGGATTCGAACTAAAAACATTAAAAAAACTATAGGGCGCTAGATTGTCGTTTCCTTGTTCGTCAACAGTACTCACAAAGGCGATCGGACGGGGTGCAACAGCACCCAATAAAAATTGATGTAAATCTCTTGTCGGGATCTCACCTGGAATTATTTTTCTTTTCATTTCAATTCGTTTGTTTTATCATAGAAAGGATAATTGCAATAGCTTTTTTTTAATGAAGGCAAAATAAGCAATATCATAAAATCAAAAGTAGATTCTTTTTGTTATACTAATGATTAGATTTGAATTTCGTTAAATTAATAAAATGAAGAAGGCGTTAAATATTGTATTGTTTGTTTTGGTTGCGGCCTTTTTGTTGATGAAATTTGTTTTTAATGCACGAGTAGAAGAAGGTGTCCAAGCACCGAATATTGAAGCCGAATTAATTAATGGAGAATCGTTTAATTTGGAGAGTTTGAGAGGACAATATGTGTTGGTTGATTTTTGGGGTTCTTGGTGTCCACCTTGTCGGGTGGAAAATCGAAAATTAGTCCCTTTATACCATAAATATAAGGACGCCCTTTTAACTGAAAAAGGAGGATTGGAAGTGTTGAGTATCGCCGTTGAAAAAAATGAAAAATACGTTCATCGTGCCATCGAAAATGATGGCTTGGAATGGAAAAATCATATTGTTCAGGTCAGTCGTTTTGTCTTATCCTCTTCATTGGCGCAAGCCTACAACGTAACCGATCTTCCAGCGAAGTTCCTCATAGATCCCCAAGGAAATCTGATAGCTAGCAATCCCACGATGTCTGAAATCGAAGAAATATTGACCGAAAGGCTGAATCAATGACAAAATTGTCAAGTTTTGGTGTCAATTTAATGCCATTATGACCACTTTTGCACAATGGCAGAAATATTGATGTACTACTGCTGTGTTTAAAAAATTAAGAAATAAAATGGCAGGCAAGAAAAATACGGAAGAAGTAGAAGAGTCAAAGAAAAAAACTGGTCTCAAAAAAGCTACTAAAAAGGCGAGTAAGAAAGACCAAAAATATATTGATGAGATCGAAGCATTAAAGCTTGAAGTGGGCGAGCAAAAAGATAAATACTTGAGACTTTTTGCTGAATTTGACAATTTCAAAAAGCGTAATATGAAGGAGCGGTTGGAATTGATGAAAAGTGCTGGACAAGAGGTAATGCAAACCATATTACCCGTTTTGGATGATTTTGATCGCGCCAAAAAAGTATCAGACGACGAATCTTCAGATGAAAACTTTAGTGAAGGGATTAGCTTGTTATACGGTAAAATATATTCTGTTCTTGGAAACAAAGGATTGAAATCCATGGAATCTACTGGTGAAACATTTGATCCAGAACTTCACGAAGCCATTACTGAAATTCCGGCACCGACCGAAGAAATGAAAGGAAAAATAATAGACACCATCGAAAAAGGATATTATCTCAATGATAAGATCATACGCTATGCTAAAGTAGTCGTAGGCAAATAATAAATTATGGCACAAAGAGATTATTACGAAATATTAGGCGTACCTAAGAATGTCGACAAGGCTGCTTTGAAGAAAGCGTATCGAAAGATTGCCATGAAATATCACCCTGATCGGAATCCCGATGATAAAGCGGCAGAAGAAAAATTCAAAGAAGCGGCAGAAGCTTATGAAGTACTCAATGACCCAGATAAAAGGGCTCGTTATGATCGCTTTGGTCATGCTGGAGTAAATCAAGGTGCTGGTGGTCGAGGAGGTTTTACCATGGATGATATTTTCTCTCAGTTTGGAGACATTTTTGGTGACAGCGGAAGTCCGTTTGAAAGTTTTTTTGGAGGAGGCAGGTCAAGTGGTCGTCAACGTACTGGAGGACAAAGAGGTTCGAATATTAGGATAAAGGTTTCTCTAAGTTTAGAAGACATCGAAAGTGGTGTTACCAAAAAAATAAAAGTTAAAAAACAAATTTCATGTACCTCTTGCAAAGGTTCTGGTGCCAAGGACAGCAGCAGTGTAAAAAGTTGTGGTACATGCAATGGTGCAGGATATGTCCGACAAGTTAAAAGCACTTTTTTAGGTCAAATGCAAACTACGGCAGCTTGTCCAACATGTAAAGGAGCAGGCCAACAGATCACTGCTAAATGCGGTTCTTGTAATGGGGAAGGTAGAACTTTAGATGCCGAAATGATAGAAATCGAAATTCCTGCCGGGGTAGAAGATAGTATGCAATTGTCCATGCGAGGCAAAGGGAATGCGGGTATGAATGGTGGACCTAATGGGGATCTTTTAATTAATATCGAGCAAAAATCTCACGAGCATTTCAGTAGAGATGGAATGAATGTGATTCACGATTTATTCTTGAATTTTGCTGATGCAGCCTTAGGTACTTCGATCGAAGTACCAACACTTAGTGGTATGGTAAAGATAAAAATTCCGGCAGGGACACAAGCGGGAAAAATATTTAGGTTGAGAGGAAAAGGATTACCATCTGTTCAAAGTTATGGCAAAGGAGATCAACTCATCAATGTAAATATTTGGACTCCCAAAAAATTAAGTTCGGAGGAAACCAAACTTTTGGAGAAGCTCAGAGACATGCCCAACTTCAAACCTAATCCTGGCAAGTCAGAAAAAGGCTTCTTTGAGCGAATGAAAGACTATTTCCATGAATAGAATTTTGATCTTTGGTTTTTTAATGATTTGTTTTTTGGCTTGCGCCGAAAAACCGTTTTTCTATCAAGAAGAAAAGATCAACGAGACATCTTGGAAATATGAGGATAAAGCAGTGTTTGAGTTTGAGATCCAAGATACTGTAGGCAGTTATAATTTAGAACTCGAACTCAATCACTCTAGCGAATTTAGTTTTCAGAATATTTATGTTGCCATAGAAACGCATTTTCCAGATGGCAAAAAAACCGATGATAATATTTCTCTTCAACTGATGAATAAAATGGGGTCTTGGATTGGGGACTGTTCTTCAAAGACTTGTACGATCAATTTTGTACTCCAACAAAACACGTACTTCAAGCAAGCGGGGATCTATAAATTATCTTTAGCGCAGGATGGGAGAAATCCTGTTTTGGACGGAATACAATCCTTGGGATTTCGAATTTTAAAAAATTGATTTCTCTCAATAGCTAGAAATAATTTGACTTCATTATCTTCCCATGAAGTATGAAAAAATCAATTATTCCTTTTGTTTTAACGCTTGTTTTTTCCGCTCTACTCATCGGATTTAAATTTTCTTTTCACGAACTATGGAAGGACGAGTGGCAGGCGTGGTTTGATGCCAAAGACATGAGCTTAATGGAGATGCTGTCTTTTCTCAATTATGAAGGCCATCCTTCATTATGGTATTTGTACTTAAAGATTTGGACGCCACTTTCTTCTAGTATTTATGAGTCCTCCTTGATTCAAGCGGCTCATTCACTGGTTTATGTTGGAGTCTTTTATTTATTTTTTACCAAGTTGAGAATCCCGATTGTTTTGAAAGTCTTTTTGGCTCTCGGATATTTCATGTTCTTTGAATATGGTGTCGTTAACCGTGCCTATGGAATGGTTGTTTTATTTGCGTTCTATTTGGTTCATTTGATTCAAGATCGGAAGACCAATCATTGGACATTTTACTTGACTCTTTTCATGATTTGTCAGACAGAGATTTATGGACTATTCATCGGTGGTGCCCTGTTGTTCTATGCATTGATTGAAAAAGGAAACGAATTGGATCTAAGGTCTAACATAAAATCCTTAAGTGCCTATGCTTTTGGGTTTTTGATTTTTGTGTTGACTGTTTATCCTCGAGGCAACGAAGAAGATTTTTCTCGAGCTTATTTACAAGAGCCATTTTCAATCGACGTTTTGCTCAATAGTTTTCAAGGCAATTTTGCCAATACTTATTTGATTGGTTCGATCTCAGATACCAATGCTGAAGGATGGTCTTTGATTGGATTGATTTTAAGTTTGGTTGTCTTACTTGGTCTAGTCTCCGTTTTTTGGAATAGGAAAAAATTACTCTTGACGTGGGCACTGTTCGCGATTGGATTTTACTTGTTCAATGTCATCATCTATTCTGGAGGAGTGCGTCAGTGGGGGATGATATTTATTTTCTTTATCTGTTTGTTATCACTCTACGATTTGAAATTAGAAAAGGAGAATGCCTTGATGCTTTCGATGGTTTCAATTTTTGCTTTGTTTCAAATAGTTCATGGAGTCAAAGCAATATACTTTGATGCGACCAAACCCTTCACCAATGCAAAGTCAGCAGGAGAATTTATCAAAGAAAAAGTACCTGCGGAGGTACCAGTAGTGGCGATTAATAAATTTGAGAATACACCAGTTTTGGCTTACGCCGAAAGGAAATTTTATGCCCTTCCAGATGGAGAAGAGTTCAGCTATTTCAAGTGGCTAGAAAAAATCTACCTACCCTCTGTGGACGAACTAAAACTCTTTGGTCAATACAAAAGCGTTGGCGGTATCATCATTGTCTCACCCAGAAAATTAGAAGGCGACGCTTATCGCGAATTACAATTTTGGCAAGCATTTGATGGTCCTAGTTTTAAGCGAGAGGATTATTATGTGTATACATTGGCGGTGCGGTAGGGCTACATTTTAGAAACTCCGAAAGAGGCTGAAAGCCATTTCTAAGAGATCAGTTGCAGATTTCTCAATCGATCAAAGGCGTCCCGCCTCTAGATCATTTGGAACACAAATCACAGCTGATCAAAAGTTCTCGCCCCTAAATCAATGTTCTTAGACCACAACCGAAAGAGGCTGAAAGCCTTTTCTAAGAGATAAATTTCAAACCCAGCAACGGATCAAAGGTGTCCCCCCCTCTAGATCATTTTCAAATCAGTTTCTTATTTATTTTACTTCTATCTTGTAGAGATGAAGTTTATAATGATAAAGGATGGATTTCTTAAATATTTGAAACCTATAAATTATTCGGATCCATGTTATCAAGGATGTCCAAGTACACCACATGGAACGCATGGAATATTATCAACAACATTATTAGTAGATTCAAATTTATAAAATGAACAAAATTTTCATCCTCATTTTCAGTTGTATCTTTTTTTTAAATTGCAATTCTTATGAAAATTGTGAAACCATTTCCATCGACGAAAATATTGACAGATTGGTGCATGAATTTAAATGCCCAGTAAAAAATCCATTTAAAATAGATACTAGAATAAGTTTCAAAATGAACGATACTATTTACTGGAATGGGACTAAAACTTTTTTAGAAGACACTACGATTGTTTCAATGCCGACGGATTTTTATGGTACTCATCTCCATCGAATTAATTATAATAGATTTAAAGCTACAAAAGTATCTATTGTATATACTTGTTGTTTTTACTAATTTCTCAAATGATCAAATTCAAATTAGACAAAAAGCTATCATACGGACTGATAAATCTTGAAATGGATAAATACGAACTTAAGCTTAAAGGAGATTTATACTATATTAATTTGCTCCTTAGAGATGAAGAATTAAACCCAATAGACTATATAAAAGATCAATTTGACAGGTTCATAACTATACTTGGATCTGAAAAATTCTTGGGCAAATTATTTTTTGCTTATGACCTTTCAGATGAACATGTTGGTTTTTTGGTAGCGAATAAAATCAACTCTAAAGTGATTAACTTTTATGTGTTACAATCAATTGAACATTCAGGAACAAGTATTAAATATTTAATCAATGAAAATATTCATGTTCAAGAAAATATGTCAATTGTGCTAAATGGTAGCCTTATTCGTATAAGCGAGTTAGACAAAAAGCTAATTATGATTATTATAGATTAAACCTAATATTTTTCAAATAGAAGAGGCTGTTCTGTTGTGAGAGCAGCCTCTCTTCTAATTTTCTAAAAAATCCGAAAGCCATTTCTCAGAAATGAATTACAAACTCAGCAACCGATCAAAGGCGTCCCGCCTCTAGATCAAGGGAGTCCCCTACATCGTCAAAAACATCGACCGCTGCTTATCCATCTCCCTAAAATAAGGATCATTCAAATCCTTAATGAATCGGATCATCTCACCCGTTGATTTCATTTCTGGTCCCAGTTGTTTATCAACATTCGGGAATTTGTTGAATGAGAAAACAGGCACTTTGATAGCGTATCCTTCCAACTTTTTGATGATATCATAGTCTTTTAATTTCTTATTGCCCAACATAATATGAGTAGCAATTTTTAAGTAAGGGACCTGATAAGCTTTTGCAATAAACGGTGTTGTACGAGAAGCTCTTGGGTTGGCTTCTATGACATAAACTTTCTCGTCTTTGATGGCAAATTGGATATTGATTAAGCCTTTGATTTTAAGAGCAAAAGCCAATTTCTTAGTGTATTCTTTCATTTGCTCAATTACAGCGTCACTTAGACTATAAGGAGGTAATACAGCACTACTATCACCGGAATGAATTCCTGCAGGTTCGATATGCTCCATGATCCCCATGATGTGCACGTCATCGCCGTCACAGATGGCATCAATTTCTGCTTCCTTCGCTCTTTCCAAAAATTGATCAATCAATACCTTGTTATCAGGGAGATGCTTGAAGATGCTCAAGACGTGTTTTTCTAAAGCATCATCATTGATGACTATTCGCATTCTCTGACCTCCCAATACATAGGATGGTCTGATTAATACAGGATAAGTCACTCGATTGGCAATTTCAATGGCCTGGTCGACGTCATTTGCTGTACCATAATCAGGATAGGGAATATCTAGTTCTTTCAAAAGATCGGAAAATCGTCCTCTATCTTCAGCCAAATCCAAAGCATCATAACTTGAACCAAATATTTTTATTCCTCTATCATGAAACTCTTTGGCAAGCTTCAAAGCTGTTTGACCACCTAATTGGACGATCAAGCCTTCCGGTTTTTCTAACTCAATAATCTCTTGAATATGCTCCCAAAAAACAGGTTCGAAATACAATTTATCAGCGACGTCAAAATCAGTAGAAACCGTTTCGGGGTTGCAATTGATCATGATGGATTCGTACCCCGCTTCCTTGATTGCCATTAATCCATGAACGCAGCAGTAGTCAAATTCTATTCCCTGACCTATTCTATTCGGCCCTGAGCCCAACACGATAACTTTCTTCTTGTCAGACGGAACACTCTCATTTTCTTTGTCAAAAGTCGAATAGAAATAAGGAGTTTTTGCTTCAAATTCGGCAGCACAAGTATCCACCATTTTATAAGTACGCCTAATCTCCAATTTCTTTCGCTGTTTGGTTACAGCCTCTTCATCTACTCTTAGAACCCAGGCGATTTGAGCATCAGAATAGCCCATTTCCTTTAATTCTCTAAAGAAATCCTCAGGAATATCTTCGGGCACATTGAATTTTAATAACTCTTCCTCTTTCTTTACCAAAGACTTTATTTGAGAAATATACCAAGGATCTATTCGAGTTAGTTTATGGACCGTTCTTTCTGGTACACCCAACCGTAAGGCATCTTTTATTCTGTAAATACGATCATCACTTGCATGTTCTAATCGATCCAAGATATCATCCGTTCGAATCCATTCTTTCTTATCGGCACCCAAACCACTTCGATTGTTTTCTTGACTTTGACATGCTTTCTGTAAGGCTTCGATAAAGGTTCGACCGATTGCCATCACTTCTCCTACAGATTTCATTTGTAATCCAAGCGTTACATCAGCACCATGAAATTTAGAAAAATTCCATCGAGGCATTTTTACAATGACATAATCTAGCGTCGGCTCAAAATAAGCAGAAGTGGTTTTAGTAATTTGATTTTTTAATTCGTCTAAGTTATAACCCAATGCGAGTTTAGCAGCTATCTTGGCAATAGGATATCCGGTTGCTTTACTGGCTAAAGCCGAAGATCTTGAAACCCTAGGATTGATTTCGATAGCAATTAAATCTTCGTTTTCAGGATTCACAGCAAATTGCACATTACAACCGCCTGCAAAATTTCCTAAAGAACGCATCATTAGGATTGCATCATTTCTCATTCGCTGAAAAGCGGAATCAGACAAGGTCATGGCTGGTGCTACAGTAATACTATCTCCCGTATGAATACCCATCGGATCAAGGTTTTCAACCGTACAAATAATGACAACATTATCACCCGCATCACGCAATAATTCCAATTCGTATTCTTTCCATCCAAGGACTGCTTGTTCCACCAAAACCTCATGCGTCGGCGATGCATTCAAGCCACGTCTTAAAGCTTCGTCAAAATCTTTTTCTTCCATGACAAAACCGCCGCCTGTACCACCAAGTGTATAACTCGGCCTAATAACCAATGGGAATCCAATTTTTTGCGCCGCTTCTTTTCCTTCTAAGAAAGAATTTGCAATAAAAGAGGGCGCCACATTCATGCCCATTGAAACGACGTGTTTACGGAACATTTCTCTATTTTCTGCCAATTCGATAGCTTCGAGATCAACACCGATCAATTTGACATTGTATTTGTCCCAAATTCCCATTTTACCTACTTCAATTGCAAGATTCAAAGCAGTTTGTCCACCCATCGTGGCAAGAACAGCATCAATCTGTCTTTCCTGAAGAATCTGTTCGATACTTTCCGGCGTTAGTGGTAATAAATAAATATGATCAGCCATGACGGGATCCGTCATAATCGTTGCTGGATTGGAGTTAATCAAACTGACTTCTACTCCTTCTTCCATTAAGGAACGAGAAGCTTGGCTTCCAGAATAATCAAACTCACAAGCTTGACCTATAATAATGGGTCCGCTCCCTATAATTAGGACGGATTTTATACTTGAATCTTTTGGCATGAGGACTGGCTTAAATGATGCGTGCAAATATAATATTTGTTATATAAATTAAGACAAGCGATTGCAGGTATAATTTGGTGTCAAAATCAGATATTGAGCCTTTATCATAAGAAAAAGAAAAATAATGTTCCAGAAAGTTCTAATTACTGATTATGTCCATCCCTATTTGATACAACAATTAGAAAAAAGAGGGTTTCAGGTAGATTATGAGAAAGACATAAGCTACGATGAAGTAAAGAAAAAAATAGCTGGATATACTGGAGTTGTTATTAACAGCAAGGTTAAAATGACCAAGGAGGTGATGCTGACCGCAAAAAATCTGAAATTTATAGCAAGATTAGGTTCTGGATTGGAAATTATTGATTTGGCTTTCGCCGAATGTAATCACATACATGTCATTAATTCTCCTGAGGGGAATCGTAATGCCGTTGCTGAACACGCTGTCGGAATGTTATTGGCCTTGGCCAATAATATTCTTCGAGGTGATCGCCAGGTTCGAAATAAGATTTGGGAGAGAGAATTAAATCGAGGGTTTGAGCTCAAAGGAAAAACAGTAGGTATAATCGGAGTTGGGCACACGGGCGGCACATTCGCTGAAAAGCTAAAAAACTGGGATGTGAAAATCTTAGGATATGACAAATACAAAACAAACCTTGAAGATTATTACCCATTTCTTAAGCAAGTAGAATTGAAGGAGTTACAAGAAAAATCAGACATCATCTCCTTTCATTTGCCACTGACAAAAGAAACTCGAAACGTATGTAATAGAGCATTTATAAGGAAATGTCGTGAAGGAGTCGTCATTATAAATACTAGCAGGGGGGGAGTAGTCAATTTGGAACATCTTATAGAAACAATGCAGACTAAAAAAGTAATGGGAGCTTGTTTGGATGTGTTTGCAAATGAAAAACCAAAGACTTTCGATGAAAAGGAAAAAAGGATTTATGAGATTCTATATAGCTTTGAGAATGTAGTATTAAGTCCACATGTCGCAGGATGGACAAAAGAATCATTGAAAAGAATTTCGGAGGTTTTGATTCGTAAATTAGACGACATTTTATAGATGAATGTGATGTTCTAAACGACGAATTGATGGTTTTTATGATATAAATGTAGAATGAACAAAAATTTTGAAAACCTTTGTTTATTTAGTAACATTGTGGGCTTAGACGAAACGAAACGAAATATCTTACATTAGGAATAAATTTAAATGCAGATGAGGAAAATTCTACTATCACTTAGTTTTCTCTGTTTTTTTAGTGGATTGGCATTGAGTCAAACGTCACTTCAAGGAAAAGTTTCAAATGCTGAAACGGGAGAAGAATTGCCATTCGCGACAATAAAATTGACGTTGAATGGAGTATTAATCACAGGTACAGATACGGATTTTGATGGAAATTACTCCATTACTGGTTTAGAACCGGGAACTTATGATGTTGAAGCCAGTTTTATTGGTTTTACGCCTTCAAGACAGGTAGGCGTAGTAATCAAAGCGGGAAAGGCGAACAAGCTTGACTTTGGATTATCAGAAGGAACATTGATGGACGAAGTGGTTATTGTAGAGTATAAAGTACCATTGGTCGAGCAAGATAATACGACACAAGGTAAAACTGTTACTGCTGAAAGCATTCGTTCACTACCAACAAGAAGTGTTGCCGGAATTGCTGCAACTTCGGCAGGGATGACTGCCAGTAAAGATGGTAATATTTCGGTGAGAGGATCACGTACCGATGCGACGTATTATTATATTGATGGTATCCGTGTAAGAGCAGGTAGTGTCATACCGACCCAAGAAATTGAGCAATTGCAAGTGATAACTGGAGGTATTGAAGCAAAATATGGAGATGTTACGGGAGGTATTATTTCTATTACTTCCAAAGGACCTTCTTCTAGGTATACGGGTGGTTTAGAAATGGAAACGTCTGAATATTTGGATGATTACGGTCATAGTTTGATTGCGGCCAATGTTAGTGGACCCTTGTTGAAAAAAGACGGTAAATCCCTTTTAGGTTTTAGATTTTCAGGTCAATATAGACACAGAAAGGACGATTTTCCTTCTGCCGTTGGTGTTTATCGTGCAAGTGAAGAAACTATAGCTGAACTAGAGGCAAATCCAGTTAGTTTGATTAACAATGTACCTTTTCCAACGGGAGAGACATTAGATGAAACGGATATTTCTGCCCCTCTTGCAGCGAGACCAAATGAGGATTTAATTGATATTAACTTAACGGGTAAACTTGATGCACGATTGAGTGACAATATTGATGTTAGTTTGTCAGGAAGTTATAATGATAGAACCAATAAATTTGCCCCAGATGGCGCTTGGAATCTTTTAAACTGGACCAATAATCCGACAAATTATACTGGTGGATATAGAGGAAATTTCAGATTCCGTCACAAGTTGGGATCACAAGGATATGGCGAACAATTATCTGATGAAGAAAAAGCAGTCAGAAACTCATCCATCAGAAATGCAAACTACTCTATCCAATTGGGTTATGAAAAAAGAAGAAACCTAGAGGAAGACGCAAGACATACGGATAATTTCTTCAATTATGGATATTTTGGTAACCAAGCGAGAGATTGGGAAACAAGAGCCTCTTTGGTATCGAATCTAGAAACTTGGGGTGGTCAAGTCGTTTTTGATGCATTGGGAAGACCATGGTCTCATCAAGGTTTTGCTCAAGTGGATGGTGAGTTTACAATCGATCCAAACATAAACCCAACGCAAGCGCAATTTAGTTTTGGAAATGGTGTAGTCAATGGAACTTTGGATAATTTATGGTCTGGTTTGTATAGTAATGCAGGTCGAGTATACAACCGTTATGAAAAAGGAGAAACAGATATTTATACTATAAATGTTACCTCTGGTTTTGATTTTCTTCCTGGAGGTTCGGAATCAGGGACACATAATATCCAGATTGGATTTACCTTTGAAAGAACTACTGCTCGATCGTATGTATTATTGCCACAACGATTATATAATATAGGAAGTCTTCAAGCAAACCGTCATATTATTGGAGTCGATACAACACAAGTTGTGGGTACTTTTACGCAAGATCTTCCAGGATTTCCAGGAGCAGAATTTAATGAATATCAAGCACTTATTGAGGAATCAGAAGGAGCTGCTTTTTATCAAAACGTAAGAAACTTAACAGGTCAAAGTTTATATGAGTATGTTAATGTAGACGGTATTGCTCCAGATCAGTTAACCTTAGATTTATTTGCAGCATCTGAATTGACAGATCAAAATGTCATCGGTTATTATGGTTATGATTATCTAGGAAATAAAATTCCAACAAGTACTAAGTTTGATGACTTTTTCACAGGAGTTGATGATTCAGGTCGAAGAACATTTAATGTGGCACCCATTCAACCATTGTATGGAGCTTTTTATGTTCAGGATAAATTTACGTACAAAGATATTATCTTCAGATTGGGTCTAAGAATGGATTATTATGATGCCAACACAAAAGTCTTAAAAGATCCTTATGCCCTATATGAAATTGAAACAGCGGATGCTTTCTTCGAAAGAACAGGTCAAACTAAGCCTGATGCAGTGGGAGATGATTATAAGGTTTATGTCACAAATGAAGATGACGATAATGTTATTGGATATAGAAAAGGTGATACCTGGTACTTGCCGAATGGAACATCTGTAGGTGAAGCGGGTAATTTAATTTTTGATGGGACAGTAGTGTATCCTGCATATGTTGGAAGAGATGGTCAAGCATCTACAAGAGTATTGAATATTCAGGATAGGGATTTTGAAACTTCAACAAGTTTTGATGATTATACTCCTCAATTGAATTGGATGCCAAGAGCAGCATTCTCATTCCCAATTTCAGAAGATGCAAACTTTTTTGCTCACTACGATGTGTTGGTTCAAAGACCCGCAGGAGGTACAAATGTAACCGCATTAAATTATTACTACTTTGAAGAGCCGGGAAGAACACCTTTAAATAAT
Organism: Saprospiraceae bacterium; assembly: GCA_020629615.1. GTDB lineage: Bacteria > Bacteroidota > Bacteroidia > Chitinophagales > Saprospiraceae > JAHDCZ01. Next base: position 163 of record JAHDCZ010000041.1, on the reverse strand, counting down.
GCCAATTTGAGACCAGAGAAGACCATTGATTGGGAGGCTGGTTTCCAACAAAAGGTTTCTCAAACAACGGCAGTTAAAATTTCTGCTTTCTATAAGGAATTGAGAGACATGATTCAAAGAAGAACATATACTTTCATGCCTTCCCCTATAAATAATTACGAAT
>JAHDCZ010000183.1 GCA_020629615.1 Saprospiraceae bacterium | reverse complement strand
AATAAATCATCACTATTTTCCAATATCATTTCAAGATGTTGTTCTCTCGATTTATCCATCACAGTTATCGATTTAACACCAGTTTTTTTGGCTATCTGATAGGCTTCTTTTAAATCAAATTTTATATCCTCGGTTTTGGCAAATTTGGCTCTGACATCTTTTGGCATCTTGTACACAAAATAGCGTTCTATCATTTCATCCGAAACGATACTTTCTAGATAAGCAATAGGATATTGGAAAATTTTCTGCCAATCAATGTCTACTTCCCATAGACCAAATCGAGCTACATTGTTTCCTAGATCAATGACATCAAATTCGTTTTTATTCTCCAAGACACGAGAACCCCTCCCGATCATTTGATAGTATAAAGTGGGCGAGCGTGTGGCTCTATTCAATATGATAGTCTCAATTGTAGGTTCGTCAAATCCTGTTGTCAGAATCCCAACAGATGTCAAAACCGCTCCAGGAGTTTCTTTAAACCATTTTAAGGTTTCTATTCGTTCATTTTTATTGACCAAGCTATCTATGTGACGTATATCAATTTTAGAATCTTTAAAGGTTTCGTAGACTCGTCTAGAAGTATTGATTCCATTGTTGAAGATCAAGGTTTTTTTGCCTTTCGCATTTTCTTTGTAAGCTTGTAATAATTTACCCTGCATCACCGAATTGGAGTACAAAAACTCAGACGATTTTACCGTATAATCTCCATTGATACCGATTTTCAAAGTTCCCAATCCTACTTGATAGGTAATAGTGTTTGCTTTGGCCAAAAAGTTGTTTTCGATTAAGTAGGAGATAGGATGCCCTACAATAAGTTCAGAATAAATATCCTTCATAGGGAGATTGATATTCGAACTTAAAGGTGTGGCAGTTACTCCTAGGATATTACATTTTTCAAAAAACTGGAAGAGTTTTCGGAATGAGTTATAATGGGCCTCGTCAATGATTACCAATCCCACATTCGGAAAACTCATCACCCCATCATTCAATCGATTATTCAGCGTTTCAACCATTGCCACATAGCAATTGTATTGATCTTGATTCTCTAACTCTTTGACTTTGCTATCAATGATTTTAGTTGAGACACCAAATTCTGTAAGCATTCTTCCTGTCTGAGCACTTAATTCTATGCGGTGGGTAAGAATTAAAACTTTCTTTTTTCGAGTCTCAATGTATCGTCTCGCTATTTCGGAAAATATGACCGTTTTACCACCCCCAGTGGGCAATTGATACAAGAGGTTATAGTCATCAGGACAAGTTTCCAATCGTTCAAAGATCCGATTTAAATCCTTTTCTTGATATTCGTACAGCTCTTTCCTTCCTTTTATATGCTCGTTTTCTGTCGTCAAAACCCCTAAATTTAGCCAACAAAGCTAGTAGTTTTTATTACTTAAAAAGAAGGATTCTTAGATATTAAAAAAATTAACAACAATATCCCGAATAAAAGGACGCTACAGCTCTGACCAATTCTCCCTTTTTACGCTCAGAACTGAGAAAAAGAACAGTTTGAGCACTCTTTTCGCCGATTTGGAGGATGTAATCAATTAACCCGTCGCCATCAAGATCTCCTTCCCAAATCAAATGTCTAGGAAGATAACCAAATTCATTTTTAGGAGTGCTTAATATCTGTTCTTGATTCCCTTGGCGAATACAGGTGAAATTAACTGGGTCTTCGCCATCTTTTTGATAGCTATCAAAAATGATGGTCTTTCCAAATACTATCGTAGTGTCGGTATATTCTTTTTGAAATAATTGATAACTTATCATAGGGATATTCGAATTGCCCGAGTAGATCTCTTCTTCAAGTTTTTTGATCGAACCAACAATGAATCGAGGTTCGATTTTATCCTTTATTATAATTCCATGATAAGTCATAGAAGTGGGATCATTGATATATTGAAAATTTACTTTTTTCAGTTTAATCCCATTATCCGTACCATAAGCTCCATACCAATTGTATTTTCTTTTGTCCACCAAATTATCATTGCATCCCCATCCAGGCATTAAAAGTACATAAGATTCATTGATGCCTGCTTCAAGTTTTCGTTTACTTCTTGTAAAGAGATAACTATTCAAAGCATATCCTTTATATCCCTGGTATTTGATTTTGACCCATTGACCTTTGACAATCTGTGGATTAACACCAGTTGATTGGATGACTTCAGCTGTATCGATTCCATAGGTATCCTTTCCTATGATTTGAACATTGGAGAAATAAGGCATTTTTACAAGGATCTTTGCATTCTTGTTAGGTTCTGATCTCAGATTTAATCCACTTTCTGCAATGACCACAACTTGTTGTTTGATGGGGTATTCTTGAGATTGGGCTTTCGCCGAAAGGAGAAGAAGAAATACAACAGTATATTGAAGAATAAGATTTTTTTTCATGTTCATTTTCATTTAAGATTTAATTTGTCAGCAACAATATGTCCAATAGAATCGCGCCACGGCTTTGACCAGTTCATTCTCATTGGCTTGAGAACTCAAGAATAGGACTGTCGAACCACCCTTGTCACCAAAAGTTAAAATGTAATCCATAACACCATCTCCGTCTAAATCTCCTTCCCAATACCTGTCAGTGTGTACGTAATTTGTAAAGTTACTTGTCGAGTTTAATATTTGATGGTATTTGCCATTGGTTGTCGTTAAATAGCTCTGCGAATTTTTATTTTTCGAATAGTAATGACTAAATACCAGATTATTTGATAATTTAATTAATGTATCTCTATCCCAACTAATATCAAGACCTCGTTGATTATCAACAAAGTTGCCTTTTTTTATTCCTGGAGTCAATGTATCAATTGAACCAATTATATAGAGGGGTTGAATTTTTGCGTCAGTTAATATCAAACTTGAAGTGAAGTGATTATTTATATGGTACGAATCAGAATTGATACATTGCAGTTCGACGGGTTTTAGATTGAATCCTTCTGCACATTTATAAACTCCTAGCCAATGATATTTTCGAATGTCAACGGCTTGATCAATACATCCCCAATTTGGAATTAGTAAAGCATATTCATCTGTGTCAATAGATGTTCTCTTTGGAGGCCTACTTAAATAACTACTTAAAGCATACCCTTTATACCCATTAAAATTTACATGTAACCAATAACCTGTTATGATTACGGCTTTATTATCATTTAATTGAATCGTCTCCGCAGTATCTAATCCAAAAGTCAAATCACTTATATTTTCAACTTTTGAAAAATAAGGCATTTTCGCTAGGATTTTTCCTTTCTTGTTGGGTTCCTCCCTTAGATTTAATCCGTTTATAGCATTTACACGAAATGTTTTTGAGAACTTATAGTTAGGTCCTTGGGCCTTCACCGGAATTAAAACGGATAAAACCAAAAGAAAGATGAGTAGGATTTTAATTTTCATGATTTAATTTTTCATAAAAGTAATTCGGATGAAAGCGTCAAATTGGACAATCTATTATGCGTTAGATGTTAACGACTATTTGTGTGTATTGAATTAAATATTGTGTGACAAAGAATGAATCATTAATTTAATGGGATATTCAATAATGAATCTTCGAGTAGTTATTCAGTAATGATCAAAAGCCTAATCTTCGATATTTTTAAAATCATACTCTTAGTACTCCTACCATTTATTGTACTCATCCGTAGCTCCATCTTCTTTTTTGAAAAATACCATTGGGGAGCATGGTCCAATATTGGAGCTGGAGCCCTGTTAACTGCCTTTATACTTTTTATTTACATGAGCTTTATCTACAAGCGTTTTTCTGGGAAAATTGGAGATGTTGGTTCCGTTAAGCGAAGAGGGATTATTGCAGTCTTAGTGGTCTTGATTTATTGTGTGAATGGAATATTGTTTATTAATACCAAAAATCTAAAGAACCCATCCCTACAAAATGAAATGTCCGAAATACATCCTATCATTCGCTTAAGCGTCAGTACATTAATATATCTAGATAAGAACTTGATCATCACTGATGCCAGCAGAACTCCAGAGGATTATGCAAAAATGGGATTATCTAAAAAGGAACGTTCTTTACATTATAAACAAAAAAG
>JAHDCZ010000182.1:2032-4192 GCA_020629615.1 Saprospiraceae bacterium | reverse complement strand
ATTTAATTCAAGGCGAAGGTGATGGATTTAAAATTGCCCAAGGTCGCTTAGGACCTGGAAGAATCCATCATTGCATGCGATTAATCGGCGGAGCACAGCGCGCCCTGGATTTGATGTGTAATCGAGTGGCTGTTCGAGAGACTTTTGGAAAGCAAGTTTCTACTTATAGTAGTATTCGTCAAGAAGTCGCTCTGTCCAAATGCGAGATAGATCAAGCCCGATTGTTGACTTTGGCCTGTGCAGATAAGATTGATAAATTTGGTGTGGGTGCTGCGAAGGATTTGGTTGCAATGATTAAAATCGTTGTGCCGCAAATGGCATGTCGTGTAATTGATCGTGCCATTCAAGCACATGGTGGAATGGGTGTCTGTCAAGACACCCCACTGGCAGGCTTTTGGATATATGCTCGTTCGGTCAGAATCGCTGATGGCCCAGATGAGGTCCACATGTATCAATTGGGTCGAAACACCATTAAAAAAGCGTTGATTTAAACTTTCATGGAAATCAAACAAGAATATATTACCGTGAGTAAAACGGCTCGCTATTCAAGCTTTGGAAATCTAGGTCCAAAAACTAAATACTTTTGGTTTGCGCTTCACGGCTCGAATATGTTAAGTGATCAGATCTTGTATAAGTTCAGAACATTTGATCCTGAAGAACATTTTGTAGTGGCACCAGAAGGCTTGTCTAGATTTTATAGTAAAGGATTCAGTGGTGATGTGGTCGCGACTTGGATGACGAGTCGAGATCGACTTGAAGAGATTAAGGATTTTTCTAATTATTTATCCCTGCTTTATTCAAAGATTACCGCTCAACTTCCAACAGAATGCAAAAAGATAATTTTTGGTTTTTCTCAAGGAGGTACGACTGTATTTCGGTGGCTACATCGTCATTCTGTGATATACGATCACTTGATCGGCAACTCTTGCTGGATTCCGGAGGATATCAATTTGGCGGAAGCCAAAAGTCCCATAAATTCAACTAAAATAATTTATACCTATGGTCGTCAGGATCATTACTTATCACCCGAAAGAATTAAAGGTCTGAATAGTTTGGTCAAAAAAAATAAGTTGGATGTCACTTTCCTAGAATATGAGGGAGATCATCGTGTGAGTAAGGATCAGGTAATAAACATTTTCAATCAGTTTATTAAAAAATAGAAAAGACGAATATTATTTAAACTTGACTTATTGTACAAATAAATGTACATTTGGACGTACAACTTATTACAATGAAGGCGATTACCATTTCAAATTTACGTTCAAGAATTAAATATTATTTCGATTCTGTTATCAATTCATCAGAAATTCTGATAGTTCCAAGAAATAATGATGAAGAGGATGAATCTATTGTAATCATGTCCTTAAAGGAATATAACTCATTACAAGAAACTAATTATCTTTTATCGACTAAGGCGAATCGAAAACGCTTAATTGAATCCATTGATCAAATAGAATCTGGCAAAACCCAAGAGGTTAATTTGGATGAGATCCTAAAGCAATGAAAATTATTTTTACTGAAAACGCGTGGGATGATTTGAGCTATTGGATTGAAAATGATCTTGACCAAATAAAAAAAATTAAAGAAATAATTAACTCGATCAAAGTTGATCCCTTTAAAGGAATAGGAAAACCAGAGCCCCTCAAACATCAATTAAAAGGTTACTGGTCAAGAAGAATAAATCATGAACATAGAATTGTTTATGAAATTACTGGTAAACGAAAAGTAAATCAGATTTGCATAATCTTACAATGTAGATTTCATTATAAATAGAATCTTTCAGCCATCTCTATTAATATACGTGAGATTTAGATTCTTTTTGAAGCTTTCAAAGAATCAACACGACATATATTCAAAGTTTTAGTTTTGCCTAAATTGTTATTCACGATTCACTCTGTTTATTCCTACTTTTACTAAATGAACAAAGCAGAAAAACGTAATCTATTTTTTCAAGAAACTCTCAAATTGATTCATGAAAAAGGATTTAAAGCAATGACCATGAGAGACATTGCGGACAGAATGAATTTTGAAGTCGCCAATGTGTATAACTATATCGACTCCAAGCAATCACTCTTAGAAAATTACCTTTTTGATATTGCTGATAAATTCAATGAAGGTTTGTCTGACATTCTAGAATCAAGTTATACGATTAAAGAAAAA
>JAHDCZ010000182.1:0-1932 GCA_020629615.1 Saprospiraceae bacterium | reverse complement strand
TTTCATTGGATCCATACGGAATACGCCAATGCGATGAATAAAATCAATCCCATTGAAATGGAAAGACAAATGTCCATGTTCATTTTGGATGGGCTCTTAATAGAAAGTAAATAACTTAAACGATGAATGCCAACGAACTAGCCTTGAGGTTGCGTAATGCAGTTTCTGATAAAAAAGTAATTCCTCCTTTAAGAGATGAAATAGGTTTAGATAATATTGCACTTGCCTATGAAATTCAAAACATAAACACAAATCATCGCTTGGACCATGGTGCCAGAATTGTAGGAAAAAAAATTGGACTAACTTCCTTTAGTGTTCAAAAGCAACTGGGCATAGACCAACCAGACTTTGGTATCTTATTTAATGATATGGAAGTATTGAATGGAACATCCATCAGTATGGGAGCTTTAATGCAACCCAAAGCTGAAGCAGAAATTGCCTTTGTTTTAGGAGAAGATCTCGATGAGAAAAACTTGACCAGCATCGACGTAATTAATGCGATAGATTATGCATTACCATCCATCGAAATTGTAGGAAGTCGAATTGAAAATTGGAATATAAAAATCACAGATACTATTGCTGATAATGCTTCAGCAAGTCACTTTGTGGTCGGGCATACCCCAAAGACTTTAGATGAGTTTGATATGGTCAATTGCAAAATGAAAATGTATACCAACGGTGAACTTAGCTCAGAAGGAACTGGTGCGGCTTGTTTAGCTTCTCCCATTAATGCGGTATTATGGCTGGCTAATAAAATGGTAGAATTAGGAGATCCCTTACAAGCAGGAGAACTTATTCTTTCTGGGGCTCTGGGCCCAATGGTACAAGTTAAAGCTGGCGATCACATCATGGCAGAATTTGAAGGAATCGGTTCTGTATCCGTAAGTTTTATTGAATAAGAAAAGACCATCATGACGAAAGTAGCAATAATTGGTTCGGGAAATATTGGAACAGACTTAATGATCAAGATTATCCGTTTATCCAAATCACTTGAGATGTCGGTTTTTGTCGGAATAGACCCCGCATCAGATGGATTGGCCCGAGCCAAAAGAATGGGAATCAAAACATGCCACACTGGCATTGATGGTTTAATCCAAATGCCTGAATGGCAAGAAATAAAAATTGTTTTTGATGCCACTTCGGCGAAAGCCCATTTATACAACTGGGAAAAAATAAAGGTCTATCCTGACAAAAAAATGATTGACCTTACCCCTGCTGCTATAGGCCCTTACCTTGTTCCACCCGTAAACTATTCAGAGAATATCGATGTGCCCAATGTCAACATGGTCACCTGTGGTGGTCAGGCAACAATTCCGATGATCGCCGCTGTCAGTCGTGTCGCTAAAGTTCATTATGGTGAAATCGTCGCTTCCATTGCGAGTAAATCAGCAGGTCCTGGAACAAGAGCAAATATCGATGAATTCACCGAGACGACTTCAAAGGCCATCGAAGCGGTTGGTGGTGCAGACAAAGGCAAAGCCATCATTATACTTAATCCAGCAGAACCGCCACTTGTAATGAGAGACACCGTCTTTACGCTTTCCGAAATGGCCGATAAAGAAAAAATTAAAAAAAGTATTCATGACATGGTGAAGGAAGTTCAAAAATACGTGCCTGGTTATGAGTTGCATCAAGAAGTACAATTTGAAGAAATTCCTGAATCGAATCCAGTGTTCATTCAAGGCTTGGGCATGCGGCATGGATTAAAAACATCTGTCTTTTTAAAGGTTGTAGGGGCTGGTCATTACCTACCTGAATATGCTGGAAATTTAGATATTATGACTTCTGCAGCAAGAGCAACAGCAGAACGTATTGTAACTAGTTAATCAAGTTTTGAAATTAAAATTATGCGCGATTTAAAAATTGTTGATGTAACACTTCGAGACGGAATGCATGCCATTCGACATCAATACTCCAAAGAAAAAATCAAAG
>JAHDCZ010000181.1 GCA_020629615.1 Saprospiraceae bacterium | reverse complement strand
AACCTTATGGCGGAGTACCACCATATTCCTATTTGTGGAGTGATGGACAAACAACGCAAACCGCAACTGGTTTAAGTGCTACGAATTATTCAGTCATTATCACAGATGCAGTGACCTGTAGTACTAGTGCGTCTTATACCATGAGCTCTCCCCCTGAATTAATCGCTAATGTTGCTTTCAATGATCCGACTTGTGAAGGATTTGAGACAGGGGTGATTGAACTCATCAACGTGAGTGGCGGAACTACGGATTATTTATACGCTTTAAACAATAGTAATTTCTCTGAACAAACTCAATACTCTGATCTGTCAGAAGGAACGTATCAATTTTTTATCGAAGATGCAAATGGCTGTATCAGTGTCATAGAAAATAGTATCACAGCCCCTGAAATTCCTGTTTTAGATTTTGATGACGATCTCAGTATTTATTTGGGAGACAGTTTACAGATCACTCCACAATTGAATAATGTTACATTAACAGATATTCTATGGACGCCAGATAATACTTTGAGTTGTAATGATTGCTTCGAGCCCTATGCCATGCCAGTCAATAATGAGCAATATACCTTAACTGTCACTTCTCAAGACGATTGTAGTGAAACTGCTTCAGTAGGCATCAGTGTCACAAAACGACGAAGAGTATATGTTCCAAACATATTCTCACCTGACAATGATGGTTTCAATGAAGTATTTTATATTAATGCAGGACCTGAGGCTGCATCGATTCTACGTTTTCAGGTTTTTGATCGGTGGGGCAACAAAATATTTAGTACAAAAGACACCCCAAATAACGATCCAAAGTACGGATGGGATGGTTCATTCAAAGGTCAAGATTTGAATCCTGGACTCTATGTTTGGAGTGCTGAGATTGAATTTATAGATGGTATTTCGGTTGGTTACAAAGGAGATATCAGTTTGATAAGATAACTTAGCTCACTCATACCAATAAAATTAATTCCTTCAATGAAATATTATTCTGCCGAAATCATACAAAGCATAATTCTTTATTATAGCTTTTTCTTAATCTTATTTGGCAGTTTTTTAGTTAAAAGGGCATCTACTTTTTCTGACCATCCGATTTCTATAAATTTGAGAACCTCTTTCTTGTCTTCAGTCATTCCCAAAACCTTAATTTCAGCATTTATGTCAAAATACTGGAGATCCTCCTTAAAAGAAACATTGTTCTCACCAAATTGATTCTTAAAAACCACAGTCATCCATTGTACAACTTCTTGATATTCATCCGCTGATTCCTCATTACTTTGTCCAAACGGAATCTCAATTGGAACCGTATAATTACCTATAAAATATTTTTCACCTTTATGATCTCCAATGCTATGAATTTTAATATTAGAAGCCTGATCATAATAAACTATTAATTCCTCATCACTAAAAGAAGCATTCAACCATTTTCTTACGGAATCCTGTTCAATATTTTCAAAAATAAAATTTGGAGTAATGTCTAATACACCTTGAACATTTTTATCCCGGTAAAAATCTAAGTAACTATTAAAAGAATCATCTGAATTAATTTTATCAGTCTGACTGTATGAGATTGTACTAGATATTATTAAGATAATTAAAATATTTAGGCTTAGATTCAATTTTTTCATAAGACTGGATTTTAGTTTAAAATATTTTATTTCAACTTTTTTGATATCAAAATATATTACTTTTCTATGTTTTTAATATTGCTAATCCATTCTTGAGGAATCTCTGCTTTTCTCAATAATTTAAAATTATAAGCCATTACTGTACTGTAAATAATCGCACATAATCTGCTATGTTTTTCACTATAAATTCTTGATTCTAACATTAAACGATCTTCCAATATTTCCGCAGTCCTCACTCCTACGATCACATTATCTGGAAACTTCACTGGAAAAATGTAGCGACAGTCTTGCCGAGCCAAAATTGGACCAAGAATATTCTTTTTAAAATCACCACAAACATGCTTTACAAGATATTCCACTCTTGCGCATTCGTTCCATTTCAAATAAACCGTGTTATTTACGTGTTGAAATGCATCCATATCGCCCCATTGTACCGGAACTTTCACTTTTACTTTAAACTTTTCAATACCGTCCACGTATTAATATTTTTGAAGGGTAAATAATGTTGGAGGCAAAGTAAGAAATATTATCTGAAACTTATTGAATACTATACCTCAATCCAATATAAAACTCTCTTCCCTTGGTAGGTCCCCAGGTAAAAGACGGATCAAAATAAGGACCAAATGGATCGTCTGAAGACATGATCGGATTTTCTTGTCTAAAATCGAAAATGTTTTCGACTCCTGTATATAAATCAAACTTATTCCAACGTTTAGTCAATTGCAAATCAAATATGCTGTAAGATTCTGAGTACTCTCCTATTTGAAATTGTTCAGGATACTCATCCGTTTCAGGCAATCGTTTCTCACCCGTCCAACGGAAATTAAAGTCAAGTTGCCACTGATCATCTTTCGTATTAAATGAAGCTGAAGCCATCCATCGATGCTTTGGTACAAAGGGTAAAATGATTCTCTCTCCTTCGATCGTACGGTAGACATTCAAGTAATTATATGACCATTTGATATCAACTCTCTCATACATTTCCAACTTATTCTCAAAATGAAAACTATTAGAGGCACTGGGTTCATAATAATCATGGATAGAAACCGATCGTGCCGAGTGATGAAAATGTGGGAAGATTTGATTAATAAAACTAGTATGATAAAAATCAGTTGAAATCGTGACATTTGCATTCTCAAAATTCTGAGTATGCAAAAAATTCACTCCCGTAGTCCAAGCCTCTTCTGGTCTTAATGCAGCATTCCATTCCAACAATCGATTACTTGACAGTATGCTAATTTGCTCAGAGAAAACATGCGCATTTCTAATTCCTTTACCTATAGAAAAACGAAGGTCAGTACTTTCCGTAAGCTCCGCTCTTGCCATCAATCGCGGCGCCATTTTCCATCCATATCTCCCATAACGATCCGTTCTTATTCCTCCGATAAGCGTCACAGGAGAAAAATTAAACTTTGCTTCCATATAGGCACCGGGTAGATCATAATTGGTATAATATTCATCTTCATAAGACAAAAATGGTGTGGGTTCTAAAAGTTCGATTTCCTCTTTTAGTTTATTGGTTTTAAAACTAATCCCACCTTTAACATTGTGATCTCGTGCAGAGAAAAAATAATCTAAAAATAAATCTGTATTCGCTGAAACCTGAAAAGCATTATATTTCTTGATACCAAAATAGCTTTCATTTTCGTGACGAAACACACTATTCAAATTTGTAATTGATAAATCTTCTGTTAATTGAAAATTAAACTTTGTATAGGCATCTAGTTGGGTCAAATCAATCGTTTGTCCATAAATCAAATTGCTTCCTTTATCGTCTTTTTTATCGAAATCCACTTGACCACCTGTTCTTTCTTCATCCCAAAATCTCACTCCGACCTGTGATTTAAAACGACTCTCCGGTTTTTCATAGACCCATTTATTATAGACAGACATTCTATTTGTAGCAACCACATCTCTAAAACCATCTTTATCACGATCAAATACCTGAGCGGGAGTAGTTAAGTGCACCGTTGTCAAATTGTTCCAGTTGCCCTTTTTGAGCATATGATTGATATTATATTGGCTTTCGCCGAATGAATTCGCAAATACATTAAAAAACCACTTAGGCGATTTGGATGCCGATTTGGGAATGATATTGATTTGACCGCTAATACTTTCCGCTCCTTGTAGCACCGAATTAGCTCCTTTACTAATAAAAATGGATTCAATGACTGTTCCAGGATAGCTCCCTGCACCATATGTAAAAGATAGTCCTTTTATGAAGGGCATCCCATCAAACAAAATTTGATTGTACACACCCGACAAGCCTAAAACTCTGAGTTCTTTCGAATCAGTAACGATATTTGTTGTGGCAGTCTCAACCGCTGCATTCGTATTAAAACATCCCGCTAAAGAACAGCAAGCCGCTCGCTCGATTTCTCTAGTCCCGATGACTTCAACTTTATTTACACCATCAGCAAATCGGGTTGCCACGCTCTTGGCACTGATTTCAACTTCATTTAAGGTATTGTCTTCAATCATCTGAATTTCCCAGAACCTTATATCGCCAACTTCAATTCGTTCTTCTCTAAACCCGATATAATTAATGACAAGTACTCTATTCGAGATTCCTTCATCCGAAATCTTAA
>JAHDCZ010000040.1:10801-25350 GCA_020629615.1 Saprospiraceae bacterium | reverse complement strand
CGGTGGACAAGAGGATATGATCGTTGATGTAGCCTTGGATATGAAGAATGGGGAGGCCTAAGTTTGCGAACTATACTTTGTTACAATGAGGTATATTCGTTTTTTGGCTTACGCCGAATGGTGCCATGTTTTGGATTACAATGAAAAAAGACCGGCTAATGGAAATTTGAATTCGCCATCGAAAGCATTAGCGAAGATGACCTACTACGTATTGTTACTCAACGTCTTATTATCTTAATAGTTTTAGATTCTTTTTCATTCCCAACTACACAAAAATAAATTCCTTTTGGTAAATAAGATAAATTTATCTTTTCACCACTTACTAAATTAGAATTTACTTTGTTACCATTTAAGTCGTAAATATGAATATTCTCAAACTTAAATTCTGTGTTTATAAAAATCCAGTCGTCAAATGGATTAGGGTAAAGGTTTAGATTATTTAGGGTTTTCGACTCAACAATTGAATTTATTTGATCTAAATCTATTTTCCATATGAACAATTGCCAAAAGGATGCGTCATCTAATAACCACCTAATATTACCTGCAACAGTAATTTGATTGTTGTCAGTGTAATTAGAATTTGAATTTATCAAAACGTTATTCTTCAACATATATGATTTTTCCAAACTCCAATTTTGATCATATTCTCTTATCATAGAATTTTCAAATATTGTAATAAAAGTGGAATCTTCTTTAATCTGAATATTAGATAGTTTAAAATCATTCATAAAGGAATCTACGAGAATTTGAGATAGCTTATTAACAGAGTTTAAAAAAGTGAAAGAGTTATAGATTGAGCTTAAATAGTAATTATTATTTATTTCAAAGAAGTTCTCAATTTCATTTGCAGAATTGATCTGTATTGAGTCTATTTTATGAAATGCACTATTAAAAATTGAGATCTCTTTTTCTTGATTTGAAAAGTGTATTAAATGCTTATTATTGTCAATTAATAATTTATTGAAACTTGAGCTATTTTCTTCAAAAATGTATTTTTCATTCGAAAAGATGTTTTTGGCAATTGTTGTATGTTTTCTTTCAATACTTCCTGATTCCGAGATTTCTTTTAGAATATTCAGAACAAGGATACTATCATAAAATGAAAATGAGTATTGATCGAATGGATTAAACGACTTTGAGTATGTTGAGATAGAATCTATTGTGAAGTCGTTCTTGTTAATTTTAAATATTGATCCTGAAGTATCTATTGCTAAGAATTCGTTTGAACTCATATTGGTAATTCCAACACAATTTTCAATGTTTCGAAAGCTAAGAGTTTCTGAACTAGTATTTAAAATCAGAATATTATTATTATCAATAGATTCGAATAAAGCTATTATTTGATCTTCATCAAAGAATATCTCAGTTAAACTTGAAACATCTGGATAGTAATATTCGAATTCTATTTCTTGAGCAGATAGGCTATTTATTAATGAGAAAATAATAGAAACAAAAATTACTCTTGTCATAGTTATTAAATTATTCTCTGAAAATGATGAACTCACTTGTATGTCTTCTAATCCCATTTCTATGACTTTCGTTAGAATAATGAAAAGCCTGCTGAGCTTTCTTTTAAAAGATAGTACTTAATCCATTATTGTAATTCGTTGCGCTGATTGATATTGATCCGTTTGAAATCGCAGGAAATACATTCCGCTTGCAAACTGACCAAGAGATAATTGAGTGGAGTAATTACCACTAGCTTTGGCTTTTTCATTCAATACCTCTTTAATCTTTTTACCATCCAAAGAATAGAGAACAATCTCTAAATCCGTTTTATTTGACAGGTCAAACTCGATTGTCAGTAAATCATTTGTAGGATTGGGAAAAACATTAAACTTTAATCCTTCATCAATTTCCTCAGTACTCGTCGCTTCATTGTTCGCCTTAAACGTTGGAGCTTGACTCACAAAATCACCTGTACCATTTGGAATTCGGGCGAAAGCCACATTTGTTTCTTGTTCGCCATAGATGATAGAATCAATAACTGTATTCGTAATATCTGACATGAAAATCACTCCTTCCGCTTTTGATAATTTAAAATTTGTGTGCAGACCACTTTGATTTTCATCATTATCTGCCCAAGCAATAAGATATTCATTCCCCATAATTTCCAAACCTGAAGGGAACTTCCACTTCTTCAGATCATCAGCATCATCAGAAAGGTAGACCCCAGACAAATCAATACTTTGGTCTGAGTTGTTGTAGATTTCAATCCAATCATCAAATTCACCATTACTATCAGCGATTTGACTTAGCGAATCATTTGATGCCATGAATTCGTTGATCACAATATCTTCCGTATTAATCAATGTATCAATCATTTCAAAAACCGCAGTAATCGTATCAGCTCCTGCCAAGAGAACGCTTCCTTTTCTGGAAAATTCATCCGGAGTAAACATGCTTCCAGTGGTACTTTCCCAATGGCTGAATTTATACTGATCTTCCAAATCATTTAAAACTTTAGCCTCCAACAAATTATCCATTCCTCCAAAATAGTCCCCTACCCATGGAAAACTGGTCGCACTCAAAGTATTAAAGTCAACCGTTCCCACATTAGCTGGTTCTGTCAACAAAGTAACTTCATAGGGACCATTCAATTCGTCATAGCAATCCAACATTCCATCATCCAACAATTCACATCTTGCATTGATAAAATCTTTAAGATCTTGCACATTAGATTCCCACTCACCAATTGTTCCACCCCATCGTTGAATTTGTCTTGGCATCTCAGGTTCAATAATAGCCAACATACTATCCAAAGTAGTAATCATATTTTCACAGCTATAAACGGTATTCATCATATCCGCTTGACGCGAATAGTAAAGTTGCTTGAACGTTTCGTTTTCATCCAACAGTTTCAAAAATATTTTCTCATGTTGTCCGACATCCTCAGCAAAGAAGAAAAAGAAATCCATAAAATCTGCGATCTCTTCCAAGTCGCAAGGAACAGCATCAGGATCAGTGTTGGGTACGCCACTATAATTGATGTAATAATCAAAAGTCGCATCTAGATCCCATAAGATATAGCCCCATTTTTGATGACCTCCATTCGGATTTAATCCGCGCCACCATCCGGTATTATAGTTTAACCAATCAGATGCAACGACCGTCAGATTTACAATCATGTAATCGATAAGGCTGAGCATATCAATACTATCATGCGCGATCTTATAGTTTGCAGGATCACTCATATCGCTACTCAAGATAAAGTCTCTTAAATTGATCCAATCCGTTTCTGCCTGAGGCCCTCCGTATTCAATTTCAGTATCACCCCAAGTAGAAAGGTATTGAATGTCATATTTCCCTTGGTTATAGTATTCATCCGTATAATCATGATCAACTGGTCTTTCTCTCATCCCATAAACACCCCAATATTGGCCATTTAAGAATAGAACAACACGCTCATTGTTACGGCTATCCAACTGCATACCACCATCTTGGGATAATTGTTGAACATATTCATCTCGGATATGAGTACTCCCCTCGTGATCGGCATCATCAATTGCAGGATAATTATCATCTCCCGAATTTCTAAACATAAATTTCTGATATTCGTTGCGATCAGAATAATTAAAAAGCGGAGCAATCACAGCTTTGGAATATCCCATCTCATCCCTAGTCACCCAATCCAAACTTCGATGATCCAAGGCCCACGAATCCTGACCATGACGATTTAAACTACCAAATGCTTTAGCCTCACGCTGTTTGTTTTTATTAAAATATTCCAAAGATCCAATTGGAATAAGAGGGCCATTACCATTGGCAAGCTCGATCACTTGATCTGCTGCAACAGAAAATACAGGTAAGGAAAAATCTTCATCAATAAAGTAAGTATTGAAATTCATTTTGCCCGTCAAGATTGCCGCATCATTACTAAATGATTGGGCTTTAATTACTGTTGTTTGATTGATTTCAATCGTATCTACATATTCTGGTGAAGTAGATGTCGGATTGGTACCATCTATTGTGTATCTAAGAACAGAATTAGGCTCATTGTTTGTCAAAGTGAGCTTTTGAGGACCACTGAAAAAACCAGCAATCAAATCCATACTAGGTTCTTGAGTATACGATAAAAATTGGGCGGCTGAATTATTGGAATTTCCAGGTGTTGGTTCAGTACAAACTCTCCATTGATCTGTACCATCGTTTTCACGACACCTTGAATTTTCGACTAAGGTCAATTCCATTGGATGGCTTTCAATTATATTACCATCCGCATCCGCCAAAACCAAAATATCGGTACCGCTTGTTTGTGTTAGCTTAAAACTAGTATGAAACTCATTACCATTTTTCAAATCTCTCCCTGAGCACCAAAAAACCAAAAAGCCATTTCCAGGAATCATTGTACCCTCTGGAATCTCGTATTTTGTAGGATTGGTTTCCTTATCCGACAAATGCCAACCACCAATATCTATTGCAACGGGAGCCATATTGTATAACTCAATCCAATCTTCTGTTCTTTGATAACTATCTGTAAATCCATTGAGGTTGGAAGCGGAATATTCATTGATTGTGATTTGCGAAACCAACATAGAGGAAGCAAAAACCAAAATGAATAGGGAAAAAAATAATTTTTTCATAGCGTAGTCTTTAAAACAGATTTAATTTTTTGCCCTTAAAGATTAACAAAAAAAATGTGAACCCTCTTAAAAAAACTGACATATAAGGATTAAAAAGTGACAGAATAGAGGTCATCCGACAATTAATAAAAAAATGCAAAGAAAATGAGGGTATGGTGCAACGTCGAAGAAGAAGAGAACATGAAAGTTTAATAAAAAAGTCCTCAAACTTTCGCTTGAAGACTTTTATGCGGTCTGGACGAGACAAAAATTGTCAGTATCAATTTATGTATATATTCTTGAGGTCCAAAGTGTTTTTTTACCTAATTCACAAATTTTAACTAACTATTAAAAGGAAGCTAAGAGATAAAAAATTTAAGTTTATACGTATTTTGAACCGCGATAAATATTATAAAATGCTTATAGATCTTGTAGAAAAATTCAAAGAAGAAATAAACAAACTTTCATTAGATGATGATCTTAAAGAATTTAGTATTGAGGGAATAAACAAAATAGATTTTAGTTCTAAAGTTTTAAGCTATTTATACACAAACAAAGAGGATTCTTATATAAAGCAATTAAATCAAATAAATAAAGGTCACATAGATTTCATCGAATACAGTCCTATTAATCTTCTAAAAACAAAAACGAAATATGTAATTATAAGTCTTGAAGAAAAAATTGATTCTGCACGATTTATAAAATATGTTAAGCTAATAAAAAGCGACAAAATCATCGTAGTGCCATTTTCTAATAATTTAGGAAAAGGTGATTCTTATGATATTTCCCAAGATAAGCCTGCGAAAATTGAAGAGCTTTTAGGCTCATATGGGATATCCAATAAGGTTTTCAATATCCTTGATGAACAAAAATCAATCTTATCGAGCTATATTAAGTTAATTAAATCAAAAGCGGATAAGCTCAATCAGAATATTGAACTTATGCTCATAGAAGAAAACCAAAAAAATCAGATTCGGAAAACAGACTCTAACCGTAGTTCTGATAAAAATGATCTAACATATCGATTAGACAAACAAGATCAAATATTAAAGAAAATCATTTCAGACAAGATTGACCAAATTCTAGGATTGAATTCCGATTCATATAAATCACTTGAATCTAAGCTAAACAAATTTGTAAATTTTCAAGAAATGACGAGGGGGAAAAAGGTGGTTCTACAATATCCTGAAAATTTCATAAAAGGTGTCGAAAATGATTTAAACTTATCATTTTCTAATACTTGGAATGACCTTTTATCTGAAACAAATAATTATACAAAGAGATATTCCAAAGTTCTTACAGAATTCCTAGACAAGGCCAATATCACAAATAATTACAAACCATCGTTTCCTTATGGATCATCTGATTATAACGAGTTCATGCATAAAGCGATCAATACCCCATTTTCTAATTTCAAACAAGAGATTGGAAAAAGAAGAATTGGAGAGTATTTAATGAAAGCGAGAATGCTTCCAATGTATTTATTGATGGGCGCCAGTATGATGGGCGTTGGATTAAATCAATATAGACGATTTTTCGGGCCCGCAATCATTTTCATTATGGGACTAGGATTTTTTATGGTTTACAAATCGAAAGAACAAGAAGAAAAGTTTGAACGTGAAAAAGCAAAAGACTACATTTTCGGAAAAGCAAAAGACGAAATTGAAAAACGCATGAAAGAATTTTGTGCTTTAGTTTCCAAGGCTATTGATGATTATCAGAAATCATTAAAATCCGGATCGAAATCATATTATGAATCAAACATTTCCGATGCCTATTCTAAGCAACCAAGGAATTCGATCTATAATAAAAATGACATATCTAATGTTCTGTCCAGAAAAAAATCTGATTTGAAATTCTTTTACTCGGCCATTGAAAAATTTCAATTAAAATTAAAGATGAAATAATGAAAATTGGAATTGATCTTGGGACTACTTTTTCTTGCATTGGCTATGTTAACCATGAAGGTCAAACGAAACTGGCGAAAGATTCTTTAACGAATGATCAAGCAACTCCATCAGTTATATATCTTAAAAATAATTCATGTCTTGTAGGTCAACTAGCCATAAACAAACTAGATCTTGACTCCAACGCACAGCTATGTTGGTTCTTTAAAAGAGAACTCGGTACTGGTGAAATTTTGTTTGTTGATCAAAATAAATTTGGTTGGACTGCTGAAGCACTTTCCGCCATGTTGCTTAAAAAGTTAATACATGATGTAGAATTTCAATCCAATAAAAAGGTAAAAGGTGCAACCATAACAGTACCTGTTCATTTTGATAGTAGACAAAGAAATGGAGTTGTTCAAAGTGCTAAATTGGCTGGAATTGATGATGTTGAAATCTTAGATGAACCTGTTGCTGCTGCATTACATTATGGTTTTACTGTAAAAGATAAAGAACAAATTATTCTCGTATACGACCTTGGAGGAGGTACGTTTGACGTAACATTATTACACATTAGCGGAAATAACTTTCAAACACTTGGAAGCTTAGGAAAAAATGATATTGGTGGAAAAGAGATTGATGGAATTGTTATGGATTTGATTATTGACGGTTTAAAGAAAAAAAATGTAGAAGTTGATTGGAACAATTACAATATGCAGCTATTGCGAAAGTATGCAGAAAAGTCCAAAATTGAGATGTGTACAGATGGAAAGGATCAAAATTTGAGCTTAATTTTTAGTAATTGGAACGGAACATTGACAATTTCATTTTCAGCATTTACTGAAAAGGTCACAGCATTCTTCGACAAGACTTTTGAAATAACGAAATCCTGTTTATGCCATGCCAATGTAAATCTTGATCAGATAGATTATCATCTTTTTGTAGGAGGAAGCACTCAGGTCTTCTTTCTAAAAAAGAACTATTCAAAATATTTCAATATCGCCGAAGAAAAAGTCCGTTCCCATCACCCCAATACTGCAGTTTGTTATGGAGCGATAATTCATGCCAATAGAGACGAGATTAGCTACGATCAAAATGAAAACATTTCTGAACTAAAAGGAATGACCGGATTTAACATTGCTGTAGTCATTCAAGATTTGGAAAAAGGAGAGTCTTTGGACACTTTAATAGCAAAAAACAACCCACTGCCTTGTAGTGCTAAAAGAACTTATTTTAAAAGCACACAAGAGCAACAATTTCTAGAAATAAATTTAGTCTCATTTATCGAAGACCGAAAAAACATTCGAGAACTTACTCAAATTAAAATAGGACCTATTTTTTCGGATGCAATTAATTATGCTTTAGAAGTGGAACTTAAATTAGCTTCGGATGGTACTTTAACAATATTTGTAATTGACTTACAGACCGGAAAAGAAGTCTTAAAAAGAGTGAACTATTTAGACAAAGAAGAATCTTTACTTTTGCAACAAAAAATCAATCTGGATAAAATGATTATTAATCAAATTACTACGTAAAAACTAGTTTTTCTTTATTCTCACTAGTCGCATTCCTATTCCATAATGCCTTTTATTTTGATCGAATGAAGCAGCAGTCATAGTGGATTTGTTCAACTTTACTTTTTCCATATTTACAAAAAAAGATCCCCCTTTAATTATTTTAAATCCTGGTTTGTTGCGTGAAGAATCCTCCGTCCACTCAGCCACATTTCCGGCCAAATCAAATACGCCCATTGCATTTGGTTTATAACTAGCCACCGGACTTTTGAATACGTATCCATCATTCCATCGATGACCCGTTTTCTTTAAATTCGAAAAAGAAAAATCTACAGAACTGTCTTTCAAGTTTGCATATTCCTCAACTTCAAATTCCTCGATATCACTTGGCCATGGGTAATCATTTACAAATCCAGCACTCATTACAAAATCCCATTCGTATGTTTTAGGTAATCTATAATAGTGATGATTATCAAGGGTATTTAACCATTCACAGAATTCTTTCGCCTCTTTATAGGTAATGAAAGATATCGGTTCATTTAGTCCTTCATGCTTATCCATTCGTAGTCCTTCCTCATCACTAGTCCAATCAATGTTCATCTTATTCTCTTTTGGATTGGCAACTTTTGTCTTTGAATTCAATACTACACTAACGATAGCTTTTTCGGTTTCCTTCTCCTTTGTCTTTTCTATTTCGGTAATTTCTTTAAACAATTTATATTGACGTTTCGTTACTTCTTTTGTAGAAATTTGAAAAGCATCCATTCCAAGTTCGAATCCATCATAATGTATGACTTTCTCATCAATAGAAATAAAATCATCTTGTAAAGGCTGTAGAATCGAGGCTACATACTTTTGAAAATCTTCTTGTCTGAGACGTTCTTCTTCAAGCTGTTGATTTTTCTCTTTTTCTGCACTTTTCTTTTTTAACAGAACAACATAATTTTCTTTGAAAGCAAAAGTGAAATTAAAATTATCATTGACTACATATCTGCCTTTTCCGAATTTTATGTCTTCTACAATCAATTCGTCTTCTGTTCTAAAAACATACTGATCTTTATTGGAATACTTAACCCGAATTGGTATTCCAGCTTTGACATTTTGATCTATTCCATTGATTGTTACAACTCCATCTAAGTCAAATAATAGAGTTCCGTCAACACTATTCTTAGTGATTGCTTCTTTAGACTCTATAGACTTCTCCTTAGATTTTTTGCTAGGTAAATCAATTTGAGCTTGTAAACTAAAGCTTAGAAAGATTAAACACACATAAGAAAATAAGTTCTTTGTTTTCATTTATTAAATTCTACGATGATTGATCCGTTTTCATTTTGATGGTTGCCCACATAATCACTTATCACTTTTACTGAATCTGTTCCAATTTTCCCTATAACTAAAGAATAAAACAAAGCATCACCATTAAAATCAGACAAATCGTCTTTCAAAGATTTCGCTGCATTTCCGGCTTTCATTTGGAATTGTTTTGAAAAGCCGTTTTTCTTAAATTTTTTAAATTTCATATTCTCGTCATCGAAGGCAAAGGCTTCATAACCGAATAATTCTAAATCATAACTTTCAGCATTTATTAGTTTCATTGGTTTGTTGGTCAGAAGCTCACGATATAGATCGTTCTTAGTACGTAATTCGTCCATTTTTGCCAATTCAGTGCGTTGTCCTGACCACATGATTGTCATTAAAAGGGCTGCACATAAACTTCCGAGAGTAAGAAAAAAAATTCCCCAGTGACTCATTAACGCTTTTAAAAATGTCGGCCTAGATTCTTTAGTATAAGTAGAAGCATCTTCTGATTCATTTTTTTCATTGCTTTCTGGTGCTACAATGGTTCCTTTTGGCGGTATCAAACCGATTCCTGTCGGACCAGTTAACAGGGTTTGATACGCCGTCTTTAATCGATCTAGTTTTATTTGATGATTTGGTTTTAAAGATTCAGGAGCGCTCGCAATCATGTTTTGGAGACGGTTTAATTCTGTTTGATACATATCATCTCTATTCGCCGAGGATTTATCTTCATTTTGTCCAAAAACAACCCGTTCTGCTTCTTTGTAATCCATTTTAAATCTTTGATTTATTGTTAATTTAGTCGTTTCATTGTAAAATTAAAAATCGTAATTTCAGGTCCTTTTAAATTGTATCTTAATTCTTTTTTAAAAGTGAAACTAGTATAGAATAAATAAAATCCATCCTGAAATTAAAAAATCATATTTTAGATTATCAAATTAAAAATGTGAATAAGATTAAATTTATTTATAAAATATTCATTCTACTTCTTTTTACCTCCGTTTGTAATGGACAAATTTTTGATGTTCTTCAAGCTACCACAGTTGAAAGTGTAAATCCTGTTTGTTCCTCATCAGTAAGTATAACTTGCGATTTTTCACCTGATAAAAATATTTTTAATATATGTAGTGATGATATTATTGCTTATGTCAGATTAGAAAATGTAAATGTTATTGAAGATTTTAAGTATTTAACGATTTTCAAAAATGACCAAAACGAAGTAGAGTATGAAAATCGATACCCATCAAATGATTATATCGATGGAGTAATTGCTTTGACTTGTCATTGCCATAACATCAACCTGCAAGAAACCGGGAATTATTTAGTTGAATACTATCTCGAATTAGAAAGTGGAACTCAATTACCTATATCAACAAGCGCGTTTACAATCACCTCAAATCTAGGATTACCCTGTGATGATGGCGATCCAATGACTCAAAATGACATATACGTAGATGATTGTTTATGTCAAGGTACGGGGGATTGTGTGGATCCTTTTCACGATGATTATGAAGAATTAATAAAATTATACAACTCTACCAATGGAACTAATTGGACTAATAACAATGGTTGGGACGTTTCTTGTGACCCTTGCGACGGCACATGGTATGGAATTGAATGTGAAAACGGTAGAGTCACATGTATTGACCTGGATGGTAATCCTGACTGTCTAGATGAAATCCATATAAATTCTGGTGGAAATAACCTCACTGGAACAATTGATTCTTTGAACTTCCCCTATTTAAAATATATAAGTCTTTCTAACAATAATTTCTCTGGAAACATTAAATCTTTTAGTGGATCTGAAAATATAGAAATTTTCCATAGTGTTGGTAGCAATTTAGGTGGTGAAATTCCAGACTTATCCGCTATGAGTAATCTCCGAATTTTTGATGTTTGGTCAAATGAACTTTTGGAAGGTGTTATTCCAAGTTTGGAAACTAACATCAAACTTGAATATTTTCGTTGTGCTGGAAATTCTATTGAAGGTTCCATTCCAAATCTTTCCAGTCTTGAAAACTTAAAATTTTTCGATTGCAATGGAAATAATATTGAGGGCGTCATTCCTGATCTAAGTAGCTTAGAAAAGCTAGAAGAATTCTACTGTGGATATAATAAAATAGAAGGAATTATTCCTGATCTTTCATTCAATATAGAATTATCAAATTTCTCATGTCCTGATAATAAAATCACCGGTACGATTCCAAACTTAAATTCCCTTACAAAATTAGAACGATTTTTTGCACGAAACAACCAACTTTCTAACAC
Organism: Saprospiraceae bacterium; assembly: GCA_020629615.1. Taxonomy (GTDB): domain Bacteria; phylum Bacteroidota; class Bacteroidia; order Chitinophagales; family Saprospiraceae; genus JAHDCZ01. Next base: position 13,821 of record JAHDCZ010000040.1, on the reverse strand, counting down.
TATTCCATCTTTAGCCTCGCTAGAAAAATTAAAAATTTTTGATGTTCAAAACAACAATTTAGATGGAGAAATTCCTCCTCTTAATGGATTAGATTCATTGGTTGGTTTTAATTGTTCGTACAATACGTTAGAAGGAGAAATCCCGTTTATAAGTCAATTATCCAACTTGTTACGTTTCCAATGCGCTTCAAATCTATTATCTGGAGAATTACCTGATTTACCTTCTAGTATAATTGATTTCATTTGTTATAATAATCAATTAACAGGAAGTATCCCTGACTTTATTCCACTTAATAACCTTCAAGCTTTCTTTGCGAACAACAATGATTTCAGTGATTGCATTGGCTCAAATTCTCTTTGTACGCTGGGGTATGTGGACAATGCAGAAGTGGATACTCTGTTTATTTCTTTTTTTGTTTCCCCTAGCGGCTATAACTTAGATAACAATCCCAAATTACCATGGTCTGGAGAAATTGAAGCTTTTTGTAATGGTGAATCGCAAATAGATGCCGATTGCGATGACGGAAATCTATCAACTGAAAATGATAAAATTCAAGTTGATTGTTCTTGTGCTGGCGTACCAAAATGTAATGACCCTTTGCATCTAGATTATAATGCCTTAATCGAATTATATAACACAACGGGTGGAGAAAATTGGCTAACTAATGACGGATGGGGTCAATCCTGTGATCCCTGTGACGGAACGTGGTATGGTGTACAATGTCAAAATGAAAGAGTCATAAACATTAATCTAGAAAATAATGGCTTGACAGGTAACTTGTCAAGTTTGAATTTCTCCGAATTAATCAGTTTCAATGCTAATAATAATGCCTTAGTTGGTTCGCTTCCCCTTTTAGACAATATTGCAAAATTGGTCTATTTCGAATGTAATGATAATCAGTTCACTGGTTCAATTCCCCCTTTAGATAATGTTCCAAATTTAGAATGGTTTAGAATTTCGTATAATGAATTAACTGGTTCGATTCCATCATTGAATTTAGTTCCAAATTTAAAACATTTTAATTGTGGAAATAATACAATCACAGGCCAAATTCCTAGTTTAGATGAGGTACCTAATTTAGAGGTATTTTTCTGTGGTGTAAACAACTTATCAGGTAACATCCCAAGTTTAAATAATTTATTACAATTAGAAATCTTTAATTGTTCTCAAAATCAATTGACTGGTTCAATTCCATTCTTCGATGAAGTGCCTAAATTAGAAGTTTTTAATTGTTCTCAAAATTCTCTAAGTGGATCAATTCCCAAATTGGATCAAGTACCTAGCTTAGTAAGTTTTAATTGTTCATCGAATGAACTATCAGCCGAACTGCCAGAATTGGATCAAGTACCTGAATTATCCGCATTCTTTTGTTCAAAAAATCAACTTTCAGGTCAAATACCTTCCCTGGATCATGTTCCAAATTTAAAAAGATTAATTTGTAACGATAATCTATTAAGTGGATGTTACTTTGATGAAATATGCTTTTTACTTTCACCGGGTTTATTTGAATGTTCTTGGAATAATAATATAATTGAAGGGTGTCAATATGATTTTAGAAATAACCCAAAACTACCATGGGAAGGAAATCCTGTTCCCTTTTGTAATGGAGAGGATCAAAAAGGGGCTCCGTGTGACGACGGCGATGATATAAATGGTACCAATGATACCATTCAGGAAGATTGCTCGTGCGGTCCATGTATTGATAAAAGTTATGAACTAGACGATGAAACGATTTGCTTCGGGGATTCTTTCACATATAATAACATTGAATATTCAACTTCAAGTTTTATTGAAGAAACTTTTCAATCCATAGGAGGATGCGATTCGATGATATCATTTAGTTTAAATGTATTACCTCAAGCCCTTTACATTTGGCCAATTGAAGAATATTGCGCAGGACAATCCGTGACCATCGGAGAGCTCGGAGCAGGTGGTCAGGTTTTTAATCAAAGTGCTCAAGGTATCTTGACCATGCCTGGTAAAGCCTCTTCCGGATGTGATAGTTTAATATCATATAATCTAATTTTTTCTCAAGCCTCGGAATCAAACTTATCAGAAATAATTTGTGCTGGAGAAGAGCTTATCGTCGGAAACGAAACTTTCGATTCCTCCGGTGACTATGAAATTGTGTTGATTAATAATGATGGATGTGATAGTACTGTAAATCTTGATCTTTCAGTTTTACCAAATGAAACATTAAACCTAGAGCTGGAATTATGCGCTGGCCAAACTATCAAAATAGGTTCAGAAACTATTTCAGAAAATGCTATAGGAACTGAAATAATAACTGATGCAGCAACAAATGGATGTGATAGTATTATTAACTATGAAATAGTCTTTTCACCGGCAATAGAAACTTCTGAAGAAATAACAATCTGCACAAATGATTCTTACTTCTTTCATGGACTAGAAGTTTCTGAAGAAGGTCAATACACCAAGACTTTACAAACACTTGAAGGTTGCGATAGTATTGCCGTTTTAAATCTTTATTTGTATCCCGAATTGTTTTCTGAAGAAACAGAAATCCTTATATGCGAAGGAGAAATGATAACTATAGACGGTGTCGTTTTTGATGAATCAAATCTAAATCATACGTTTTATTATATAGATCAAAACGGGTGTGATAGTTTACACTATGTAGAAGTTGGAATAGACCCCAATGACGACAACTGTCTTGACGAACTCATCATAACACCTAGTAACGACATTACTTTTCCTAATGTGGATGAGTCCATCAGAGAGATTATAATTTATAATCGATGGGGTTCTGAAGTATTTAAAATTGATAACCCCATAGTCATGCAAACATGGGATGGACGGACTAATAATGGAAACATGTTACCTGAAGGAACCTATTACTTTATCATCTTTAACAAAACTGACGGATCAAATTCAACATCAAAAAGTATAAGAAAAGGATCTATTACCTTGCTGAATTAAAACTATAGCATTAAATAATAAGTTATGCCACATTGGAAAGAAGTAGAACAAGTAAGAAATTCAACTTTATATCATAGTG
>JAHDCZ010000040.1:0-10701 GCA_020629615.1 Saprospiraceae bacterium | reverse complement strand
AAGAGACTATGACCGCTATGTGGCTAGAAAAGCAGAACTTGACAAATTAAAAAATCCAGAAAATAACGACACAGTTGGCAATACTGAAATAATTGAAAATAGTTCAAACGAATCAAACAATAATAATTCGACCCAGCAAAATCCAATTGCAAAGAGTTCGAAATCTGACACTCAAATTGAGAAAGAAATTTTGGAAAAAAAAGCGGAGGGCTCGGATGTGTTTTCCTTGGACGGAAATTCTGAATTAGTTCTTCCTGAGTATTTACCTATGACAGGTACAAGTATGTCAGCTAACGAAGGCTACGGCCCTGAAATTACTGCTGGGATATTTTCCCAATTAGTATATGAAAATAAATTTGAAAAATGGACAAATATGCCTCCTGGATGGTATAGGTCAAAATATGAAGCCAATCTTGGATCATACCACGCTGAAATTTTTGTTAATTCAGAATCTAAAGAAGTTGTAATAGCCCATAAGGGATCAGATTTTAATTTTTCAGCTGATGCGCTGGATGATTGGCTTGGAATAAATTCTAATGTTTTTACTTCTATTATAGATGGTCAACATAATCAAGCAAGCATTGGACTTAGAGTTCATGATAAAGTAACTGAGTTACTAGCTGGTACAGGATATGAAATTATCAATGTTGGTCACTCTCTTGGAGGTCATATTGCTGAGGTAATCGCAGCATATAGAAATGAAACGAAAGCCTATTCTTTTGATCCACTTTATTCAAGCGTTTCTAAAAACAGCTCTAACGTTTGGCGCTATGTCCCTGAAGGAGGGGTATATGAATTATCTCAAAACGAATTCAAAATTGGTAGCTTAATTAAAAATCTAGCGTCTACTCATAATTTAACCAATATTCTGAATACCTTAAGCAATGAATTAATAGAAAATGTATATGATAATATAAATCCGATTGCAAATAGTATCTATGAAAAATCTCATTCTTTAAATGATATCTTTTAAAAAATCCCAAAGCGCTTAGAATCTTCTTAAAATGATTAATAAAACACTTATAAATCTTAAAACACTAAGTTCAGTTTTCTCTCTGATTTTAAGCATTTGCTATTGTAATGTTTCAGTTGCACAACAATACTTTAGTATAAATTTAGATAGGGCCAATCTAAGTTTAATTAATCCTGCAAACATGGATTATGATTTCTTTTATAATAAATATTTGTTTAAGGCCACAGCCGTATACAAAGACAGCTGGACAGTTTTTGATGATGCTCCAAGAACCACAATATTCAACGGTGAAGCGATTAAAGAAAGAGATAATGTCAGCTTAATTTATGGAGGTCAAATGTATACAGATCGAGCAGGACGCTTTAGAACTAACAATATTGGTTTTAAGGTAGCAACTGTTTTTTCTAATAATATCTACAAACAAGGTCTTTCAATTGGTCTCAGCATAAACCTTTCTCAATACATTTTAAAAACGAATGATTTAAATGCTGCCAGCATCAATATCATAAGCGAATACGTTGATGATTTGAATATGCTACGACCCAATATTGGCTTGGGTTTATTTTATTACAGAACTCTTAGAAAATCTGGACAAGATCATTTCATTTATTCTGGATTCTCCGCACCAATATTTTACTCCTTAGGTCGCAACGATGAAAGTGAGCCAGTTTATAATACTACATTACATTTATTCTATAATGGAGGGTATGTAATTAATTTACAAGATGAGTCCTATCTTGAGTTTAGTACTTTTTCCAAATATGAATCCACCAGTAAAATATTAGTTTCTGATTTAAGAGCGAAATATAATTTCAGAGGTCGATTTGAAACTCAGATTGGTTATGCGCTTGATCGAATGATGATAATTGGATTTGGTGCCGTATTGAATCCATTAAAATCTGACTATCGTTATTACATTAATTATACTGGAAATTACAACTCTAACCCAAATAGCTTTCGATATTTTGGAGCCTTCCATGAAATCACTTTGTCTGTAGCTTGGGGATATTAGAATTTTAAACTTTCGGTTGCATCCATATCTATCATGAATTCATCTGATTCATCTTTAATAATTGTATAAATGTGCTTGCTTAAGTTTTTGTAACGTTTAACATATTTTTTCTTGTCATTATCAAACCAACACAAAATCCAATACTCTGTTGTACTTACCAAAAATGAACCTTTATGGTTTTTATTATTTTTAGGTTTAATATCTACAAATGAAAAGCTACTCGGGTTATAAGAATTAGTCATTGTCCATCCCGAGTTTTTAAACAATCTAAAATTGTGAGCGATTTCTTTGAAAGCTGAAGATTTTGAAGTGTATCTTTTCTTTAATTTAGATAATGCGGCTTTATTTAAGCTTCTGTATAACTCAAACTCCTCATCCTTTATCCTTTCTAAAAATCTAACTAGTTCTTTCTTTTCACCCAATTTACCATTATTGGATTCTCCTAATCGTTTATCTTTTTTTTCAATAACACCATCCCAATCCTTTAGATCTACAAATCGAGCAAGCTTATTAAGGGTCCGAATTACTCGTTTATCAAAAGGTTTTCTTATCACCCTTTTTCCTTCAAAAAAATTGTAAAGAGTTCTAGGAGAAAGGGTAACACCCAAATCCATCTTCTCTTTTAAAGAAAGTGTGCTATCAAGTTTCCGATAAATAATTTTGGATAACAATTCGTAAGAACTCTTATTCCATTTTCCAGTTTTTAATGTTTGATTGCTTTTTATTAAATCCAAATCAACGATTAACTGCTTTAAAAAAGCAATCTCTTCCAAAAACATTACTACAAATTTAATTCTTAAAATTCTTAGGCTTTATGGGGAATTTCCTAAAAACTCTTTTCACTTGTTAAGATAGGAATTTGATGGACTTTTTTTCTAATATAATTTTGTAACGATTCATTCGAAAATAAAAATTGAATTTTATTCGTCTATTTTAAAAGTTATAGTACCCTTCTAAAAAAACTGGTTGACATAACATTATTTCCTTTGTAAAAGTTTATTTCACTTATGTTTCACAGAGTTCTAAATAAGAGACAGAAGTATTTTCTTAACTTCGTTTACTTAAGCTCTTATATATAAATTAATTACAATCAGAATAATATTAAAACTATGCCTTATTCAGATTTAGATTATGCAATCATCAAGGAACACCTTTTAAACGGGAACTATGAATCAGAAGGATTGGCGTATTTACATGAACAGTATGGTGGACACATAGATAGAGATATTCGAGTCGAAATAATCTTAGCACTTAGAGAGGATCCTGAAGTAGTTTCTTTTATGGAATCTCAAGGATCTTCCGTGAATACTCTTGGAGGTTATGGTAATGGAGGGGTATTTGCAGGAGGAGACGAAAAAGCATATCAAGAGCATCTGAATAGTCAAGAAGCAAATCTTCCAAATGAACCGAATTCTACAGCAGAATCAAATGTGAGCAATTTGGACAATTCTAAAGATTCAATTTCAGTTGATATAAACACAAATGAGCTTACACCTTCTGTGACTAGTTTTATAAACGGGAATGGTGAAGAACTTATTTTACCTGATGAATTACCTAAAACAGGATCAGAAAGTACTTCTTTTGTGAATGGAAATGGTGAAAACGTCAATTGGAATGATCCTATTTCGGATGAAATGTATCGTGAGTATGCGGCCTTGAATTCAGATAATGGTATTATTCTTCCAAATGAATTACCTAAAACAGGAGCTATTACAATTGACCAAGTAATGTTAGATCATATTTCTAATTTACCTTCTGAATCTCAAGCAGCAATAATTATACATCTAGATAATGTGTTTGGTCAAACTGATTTAACTTGGCTAGAAACTTCGGATTCGGGTCAATTAGGAATAAATGGCAGCTTAACTTTTTCAAACGGCTTTTCGACTGCATTGATCAAAATATCAGATGAAGGAAGTGTAACAATTCTAAAAACCGAAGCTAGCCTTGGTGAGATAAATAGCATTATTAAAGATGGAACTGGCAAAATAGAGACGAGTTTACTTAACGCAGAATTTCATATGGCACATATTAATCCTGATGGAAGTTCAACCGTAATCAACGGTATAGGCACAGGTCCGTTCAATTTTTTTGATAACACCAATGGTTTCAAAGGAGGATTAGGTCTTATTAATGGAGAGGTAGAAGTAGCAGGTTATGCCTCACCGAGCTCCAGTTTAAACACAAACGGAATTCCTATTTGGAACATGTCCAGTGTAGGAGGAATTAAATACGGAAATGGAATTGGAGGTGAAATTAGTATTTCGAATGATGGATATTTATGGGTACCTGGAATTGATGCACAAATTGGATTTCCAAATTTAGGGGGGCATGGAATAAAAGTTGGAGGCCATCAATTATTTCCAACGCCAAACGCTATTGTAGAAGATACCCTTAATATTAAAGTCAATCAAATGGAACAATATTTAGAGGAATTCAACAGAATCATGGGAAGCTAATATTACTGTTTTCTTAGAGTCAGCTGTTAGGTGAAAGTTTAATAAGCCAAGAATGGCAATTCTTTAAAACCCTTTTCTCCGGTTAAAATTGGAATTTGATTAGTTTTTTTTCCAAATTCTTTTTGAACCAAATCATTCGTAATTCGCTTAAATTCAAACTCGATTTCAGAAAGACTTAATAAGTTATCTTCATTCTTATCAAGACTAGAACAAAGAGCTTTATCTGCAAGAATGATCTCTAAACTTTCAATGAACGCAGAATTGCCCCAATTTTTATGTTCATAAGAATATTCTGTCGGACCACAACTCAACATTACATTCGATAGATTTTCTGTTTCAATCAATTTTTGCAATGCTCCTTTATAAGCGATATTATCGTCTGAAATTCCTTTTCGCCCGAGTAATTCTTCATTGATGGCACCACTATGACAAGCATCTATGAAATACATTTTTTTACAAGGGAAATTTTCAAATGGATCATAAATATCTTTCACAAAATCTAATGCGGAAAGATCCTCCATACCACTTGTATAATCGGAACAAGTTAAAAATTGCTTACCATCTGAAGTATTAATTCCATGGGTACTTATAAAAAATACAATTACATCTTGTTCTCGAATTAAGCCACTATTCTTCTTTCTTGTCAATTCATTAAGACTTGAAAGTATTTTTGTTTTTGTAGTTTGATTGTCTTCTATTAATAAGTTTGAATAAACCCGATTAAAGAATTTCCCTTCTTGTTTTTCAATGAGGGCTTTAAAGCTTTGGGCATCTTGTTGTGTAAATTGTAAACGATCCTTCCAATGTTTATCAGAAATCCCGATACTATAAAGATGTAAGTTTCCTTTTTGTCGATTTTGGAAATTAGTAACTACCACGTCCGATACAAATTTTTTACCATTATCATCGTATCCTAAAACTATTTCATTCACTCCTTCTCTTAAGAGTATGTTTAAATTAATCTTTTTAGTTTTTTGAGAATTTTTTAAAGCCGAAAGTTTGATTTCATCTGCTTTGGCTCCTTTTACCAAATATCTATCTTCTCCATTCAAACGATAAAAGAAGTTTTCCTCTTGAAGGTCTACATTGGAAACTACCACATATTGAAGGTCTATTACTTTTTTATAAACTACTTCTTCCGGATTACTAAAAAGAGCCAAGGTTATTTGAGAGTCTTGGGATTTCTCTTCACCTGTATTAACTTTATCTACTTGTAAGTGAATTTTATCTTGGCGTTTTCCCACAATAGAATCTAGACTAATAGCCGCCAAACTTTTTACATTCAATTCTCTAGTCCTTAAAGGCATTGTAATATTTTGATTATCCGCAACTACATCATTGACAAATCCATTAAATCTTATTTCCAAGACTTGACCATTCGTTTGACTTAGAGACGTTACATTAAAAGTATACTGGCTTGTTTCATTATTAAGATCTTTTACATTCCAATCATTTGGCTCAATATCTTTAATTTCATTTCCAACTGCCAATAAATCTACCCGGTCCTTATCTCTCAATCCTGATTTTTTTACAATGACCTTTAACTTTAATGATTCACCTTTATATAAAAAGTCTCTATCGTGTAGTAATTCAATAGAATGAATTTCTAATTTACCGGCTTTTAATATTAAAGGTTTTATTTTTTCGGAATACTCTTCTAATGGAGCATCATTCTTTGTAATTCTATAATTCCATTCAAACGGCTCTTTCTTAGAAACTATAGGGAAAGTAAATTCTTTCTTTTCTAGGGCCTTAATTGAGAAAGTTTTATTTATCCCATCAATTGATTCAAAAACCACATCAGTCAAGTCAATATCAGAATTATTAGTAATTGTAATGCTGACTTTCTGATCTAATCCAGAATATAAAACGCCATTAAATTCTTCAGACTGAAACTCGTAATCAATAGTCAATTGATCTTTCTCAAATTCCTGTGATCGAGCTTCTTTAAAAGGAATTTGCGTTTTCGCTCTACAAAAATTAAGGTCAGATGAAAATGATGAACCGTCATTTAGAGTTCCAAACAAATATGCGTTTTTATTAACCCATAAAATATTATCCGCATATTCCGAAAAATTATTTAGCTTTAAATAATTCTCCTCCCCTATTTGAGAAAACTCTTTATCTAATTCAATAATTTGAATCTTTGACGTACTTCCTCCTCGGATATGAGAAGTAGAATTATTGTGTAAATATATCTTATCCTTTGTATAATTTATTGTTTGATTTAAATCTGCTCCTAGGAATTTAAACTCTTTTCTTTTATAAGATTTTGATTTATTCAATGATTGATCAATCCAACAAAAGTTTACATCTTCTTGATTTCGATTTGAAAAACTATGGTATGTAAAATAATATCCAATATTTGATTCCACCTTTAGCTGACCAATACTATGGAAGTTATCCTCTACAAGCTTTACGTCTTCTAAAATTCCATTCGCATCGAAATTGGCTAAATACATGAATCGATTCTTCTTACTTTTTCGTGCAGATGCAAACATTACATACTCATTCGGACCCACATAAATTTTAGCTTCTTCAATACTAAAGTTCTCTTTGGATTCAATCGTTTTTCTAAACAATTCACTTGACAGATCACTGTTGTATTGAATCCAGATGAGTTTGTTTTTCCTGATGGCAAAAAGATCAATATTCTCTCCTTTTGAGATTAGCTGAAGTGGTTGGATATTCTTTTCTAATTCAATTTCTTTGACAAATTCACCTTTAAAATCTCGTACACTAATCCAGTTTTTTTTCTTTGAATTTTGAAGCACAGTATTACCTAAAATAATAATTCGACTATGATTGTCTTCAATCATGTCGATAACATTATTGGCATGTTTAAAATCCCCAATTTCTTTAACAAAAATATTTTTTCCATTAATATCTGTTTCGACTAATAAAAGTTGAACAAATTCGCTGTAATATGATTCGGTAGTACCAACAGATAAAAGATTTCCTTTAAAGTTTTGAATAGTTTTAAAATGGCGATTATCTAAACCAGTTCCATATTTATAAGAACCTTCAAGTTTTTGACTTGAGCTTAAAAGAGAAGTGAAAATCAATAGTATTATACAGAAAATTCTCATTTATAACTGGACTTAAGTGTAACGGCAATCACTACTTTTTCGTTTTTATTTACATAAGAAGATAAAGTAGCAGCATTATCTTTTAAAGCAATGTTCTTATTAGTTGAAGATAAGTTCAGTGCTCGTTTATAAATTTCTTCCGGATCTCCTTCTAATTCAAAATTACTGGCAAATATTACCATTTTTTCATCAAGTTGATTTAGTCGAAAAACTGATTCATTATCAGGAACAATGATCGAAGAATTGGAAGACAAATTCATATTAATCTCGGAAAGATAAGTTCTTCTCGGCCAATGTTGTTTTACAATGTTCCCCTCTAGACTAAACATATAAAAGTAATTCTCAAAACCCAAATCACTTAGTTCGACTTGAAAAAGCTCTTGCATTGAAATATCATAAATCAATTCAGATTCTTTATCCTGACTCGGTCTTAAAGGAATAGTTCTTGTCACTAGAATACTATCTTGAACAACAATTCGTTTCATCTTGATTGTTCCAGATATAAATTGTTTCGATTTTGGCTTAAATAAGTACTCTAAATTCAGTTTTTTATCAGAAGACACAGAATTGCTGTGAATCCTTTTTGCTACTTCAATTATACTTTCGGTTTTTAATTTCAAAATTAATCCAGAGGTAGAAATACTTGAAAAATCTTCATACGACATTTTAACAAATCCACCTTCAGCCCAATCATCTCCCCAAGAATTCATAAGTTCAAAAGAGCCCGTAAAATCATCATATCCCACAACTACCATTACGTGATGTCCTAAATATCGATCTCTCCTTTTATTCTTTTCCCAAAATCTGGTGCCAAATTCTAATTCTAAAAAAGTGTTATAAATTTGGCATACTGCTATTACTGGAATGCTATCATTGAGATAACTCTTTATGAGATTTTGTTTTCTAATGTCAGAACTTTTTGAGTCATATAGTACTGTAGAGAATTCAATCTGAAATTTTGACTCGTTGATCTTAAGCTCTTCATTTGGAAGTTTTTTACAATCTTCAGTGAATGGAAAATCAGTTTCGAAACATGAACCATTGGAGCTTAGAAAATCTAATGTTTTTATGATACTTGTTCCTTTACTACAATTTTCAGATTCGGAAACCTGATTGTAAACATAACTCGAAGAAAGTAAAATAGAATTGACTTTTGCTGGTCCTACAAGTTTGTTCTTTATCGCATTGGAAATAGTAAAAGCACCATGTACAGCTGCAAAAGAAGCACAACTGCCTGTTGTGCCTTGATTCCCTGGTTTTGGGCAGAACTGCTTTAAGCTAACTTTATTCTTAAAATTAGATGATTTTATCCCATAATTGGAATTAACTTTCCTTAATCCGTCTATGCTAATTTCGGCTTCATTTAAAAATACTTTTTGCGCCTTTAGTTTGTTGGTAATTCCAAGAAAAAATAAAAATATTAAAAGTATAAACTTAATATCCATCCCAATCTTTAAGTCTCAATTTAGATATAAAGTTCAATTCAAAATACTCTTCGGACATCTTCTTGGTTTTCTCAATATTATCATTAATCATAGAGTATATTTCTTTGGCAAGACTTAGAATCAATGTGATTTCACTTAACCCAAAGGCACCGTCAAACGAAGCAGTCATTGCATTCATTTTATTCTGGCAATTATTTTGATAAGACTTATAAGCTTCATCTAAATCACTATGAAACGCCTCAGTAAAAAGCTCAGGATTCTTTTTTAATTTCTTTCGATTGGATTTCATTGTAAATCCATATTTCATTTTATCTAATATTTGATCAAATGCTGTTTTAGTTTCTTCAAAGGAAGTTGTAACTATTTCGAGATCTGAATTAGTAACAATACCATTTTTTACTTCTACTTTGAAAGCCCTTACATCAGTTTCAATCAATTCCTTTATTCTCGAATATTCAAGAATAAAATCTTCTTTTTCTAAATTCTCTATCCCCTCGTCCCAGTTTTTAATCTTTTGGGCAGAAAGATTAGATGAGCATGAGCACATTAATAAAATAGAAATAAGCAATAATAATCTCATAATAATATACTTTTAAAAAATAAAAATGTAAAAAGTTATCCAGTTTTCAAATGTACTTATTCAGTATTTTAAATCTCTCCTAATCTATTAACAATTTCTTCAGCTCTCTGCCAAGCATCATTAGCGTTTTCTGCAAACTCTTCAGCTTTTCTAGACCAATCTGAAGCATGATCCGCAAAATCTTCCGAATTTTTAGAATTACCTCGAGCACTACCCATTAAATCTTCAATTTCAGAATGATGAGTGTTTGCCTCGTTCTTTAATTCATCTAATTTGGAAACTACATTCTCTGCCTCTGATAGAAAGCTCTCTAATTGATCCTTTTTATTTTGAGCAAAATCTTGCGCTGAATTTAATAACTGATTTATATTATCTAAAATAGTCTCAATTTTTGTTCGACATTGATCTATTTGTTCAGTCATTTGTTCCGAACGGTTTTCATAATCCGCAACTTTACTATATAATTCTTGCGAATTGGACTCAATTGAAATCACATTTTGATTCCTTGTCTCTGTATCTGATTCAAGTGTTATAACATTTTGGTTTCTTGTTTCTACATCTGATTCAAGTGAAATCACATTTTGATTCCTCGTCTCTGTATCGGATTCAAGCGTTACAACATTTTGATTCCTTGTTTCCACATCTGATTCAAGTGAAATCACATTTTGATTCCTTGTCTCCGTATCCGATTCAAGCGATACAACATTTTGATTCCTTGTTTCTACATCTGATTCAAGTGAAATCACATTTTGGTTCCTCGCATCTGTATCTGTTTCTAAAGTTATCACATTTTGATTCCTTGCCTCTGTGTCTGTTTCGAGGCTCTGAATCCGCTGATTCCTAATTTCCGCATCTCCCTCTAATACTCGAATATTTTCAACTCTTGGTTCAGCATCTCCTTCTAATGTCCTTATATTCTCTATTCTTGGCGCTGCATCTGCTTCATAACTCTCAATATTCTTAGTCAACACTTGAGCTTCACTTTGCAAAGAATCCATATTACCCTTTACCGTTTCTGCTTCACTTTGCAAAGAATCCATGTTGCCCTTTACCGTTTCTGCTTCACTTTGCAAAGAATCCATATGGCCCTTTACCGTTTCTGCTTCACTTTGCAAGGAATCCATATTGCTCTTTACCGTTTCT
>JAHDCZ010000039.1 GCA_020629615.1 Saprospiraceae bacterium | reverse complement strand
TGTTACCGCTTTACCTCCACGACGTTTTTTGTCTATTAAGACTCGGACTCTTTGGCTAAAATCAAATTTGTCATCTGTCTGATCATCTATTGACTCGTCGGGAAGATTTTTAGCATCTGGTGAAGCCATGTTTTTAAAAATGTCCCACCCAAAATTCTGATTGTTTTTTTCTCCCACTAGGCTTTTCTTTTCCAATTGTGATTAATCATTCGTAAAACAAGAAACCCCAAATCTTCTGCCCCCAGAGCAGAATTACTTAAAACGACAACACCCGTTTTAGTTTCTTTAACATAGGCTAAGAAGCAATGATGTCCATTGGTCTTTCCTGTATGTAAAACCACGTCGTATTTTTTTCCATGGTCTAGGATATGCCAAGCCTTTCCTATATAGATGTTATTGTTGAAATTTGTTAATCGTTCAATATTTGCATTTTCATATAATATTTGATCAAGAAAGGTGTCACTTTCTTTTAAGTTGGCGCGAATAAATTGACATAAATCTGAAGCACTTGATTTCAATCCTTCCGAACCTATAAAACTGGCAAAACTCCATGGTCGGGCAATCCTTCCTGCACGATCATATCCTTCGACGAGGCTATTAACTTTATCTTCCGATAAACTGACAAAAGTATTCTTGAGATCTAGAGGTCCAATTATATATTCGTTTAAGATTCTTTCGTATGGTTTTTTGGTGACAAACTCAATCACCTGCTCCAACAAGGCATAATTTACGTGAGAGTAATTAAACTCTTGCTTTACTTTTGGGACAAATTCTTTGTAGTACTCCAAAAGATCTTCTTGGGTATAATTTAGATAAGGATTTTGAGGATCTTTTTCCTTTTTTCCAAACCCAGATGGTCGCTTTGGAAAAGGTGATAGGTGAGTGACCAAATCATTGATCTTTAAAGAATTCAATCGTGGGTTTCGATATTCAGCATTCAAGCAGTCATTGACCAAGGATTCGTAAGTCAGGATATTTTGATCAACCAAGACACTGATGATACTACTCGTAAAAACTTTACTTACAGAACCGATTTCAAAAACACTATTTTCGTCAATGACCTTTGAATCTTCTTTAAAACCTGAAAAGCTGAAATGATACGTAGAATCGCCATCAATCATGGATACCAAAATGTCAGGTGTTTTCTCCCAATTAATCTCCGTGTCATGAATGATGATTTTTTCTATCTCTTTACGAATGTCTTCATTTTGTCCAAACAATAGGCTTGAGACAAAAAACATCATAAGAAACGAAATATAATTTTGGCTTTTCATAATTTAAACAAGGCTTCAATTTAAGAATACTTTTAGACGAGTTGTCAGAAAATCATAGATAATTGGTATTCTTAACAATCCTTAAACGAATTGTCCTAAAAAAAATAATGTTATGGCTAGCTTAAAAGTTCAATTTCAAAATAAATTAGGATTTGAATTATCCGCCCGATTAGAATTTCCACTTGCAAAAAAGCCAGTAGCCTATGTGGTCTTTGCTCATGTCTTTACAGGGACTAAGAGCCTTTCGGCCACCAGGCATATTAGTCGAGCGCTGACCTTAAACGGCTACGCCGTGCTACGTTTTGATTTTACCGGATTAGGTCAAAGTGAAGGTGATTTTGCGGACACAAATTTTACTTCCAATGTTGATGATATTGTTGCAGCTGCGGAATTCTTAAAAGAGAATTATGAAGCACCAAAAATCATTGTTGGTCATTCGCTGGGAGGTGCTGCATCTATTTTTGCATCCAAGAAAATTGATTCCGTTCGGGCAGTAGCAACGATAGGCGCTCCTTCACAACCAGAACATGTCACACATTTACTCGAAAGTAATATTGATCAAATTGAATCTCAAGGGAAGGCCAATGTTAATATCGGTGGAAAGCAGTTTACAATAAAAAAACAATTTTTGGATGATTTAAGGAGTAAGGATCTTTTTAATGTAATCAAAAATCTAAAGAAAGCATTATTGGTAATGCATTCGCCTCAAGATCACGTCGTCGAGATAGAAAACGCCGCTCAAATTTACCATGCAGCTCATCATCCCAAAAGTTTTGTGACCTTAGATCATGCGAATCACATGCTTACAAACAAGGACGACGCCTACTATGTTGGCAATGTAATTGCTTCATGGGTGAAGCGATACATAGATCAAGAGCCTGAGGAAGTTTTGAAAACTGATAAACAAGTGCTCACTCGTTTGGGGACTGAGGGATTTACAACCGACATTTTAGCTGGTAAGCATGGACTCGTTGCGGATGAATCTGAAAATTTAGGAGGATTAGATTTTGGCCCATCTCCATATGAATTACTAAACGCATCCTTAGGAGCATGTATCGCAATGACTTTGCAAATGTATGCTAGAAGAAAAAAATGGGATCTTGATGAAGTGAAAGTTCACCTTTCATTCAATAAATCATATCATGAAGATTGTGAACATTGTGAAAACGATAATGGCTACTTAAACACATTTGATATTGAATTAGAGCTGGAAGGGAGTCTTGATGCGGCTCAACAAAATAGATTAATCCAAATAGCGCATAAGTGTCCTATACATAAAACCTTGAAGGCACACAAGGAGTTCAATGTTAGTCTTCGATAATATTATTTTAAACTTTTACCCGACAGTGCTTCTTTTATCGTTTTATCCATTGCCAACTGAGCAAATGGAGCACTGAAATTATTCAGATTTTGCATCGCAGTATTGATGGCATCTTTGTCCTCCTGTTTACTGGTATTGATTAGAATCGTAACTAAAGTTTTAAACTGCTCTAAGTCGTCTTTGTTTTCAAAAATATCGGCATGCTGATTTAGAAATTTGTCTGAAGATAAGATGACATTTTGAGCTTCATTTCTAGCTTCAATCAGGGATTTGATTTTGATGTCTGCTTCGGCATTTTTGATAGAGTCTATCAGCATCAATGCCATTTTTTCTTCTGAGATACCGTATTGCGATTTTATCTCTATTTCCGTCTCGGTATTCGAACGTAATTCCTTGGCTTTTACTTTGAGAATTCCATCGGCATTGAGGATAAATTGAATTTCTATTTTGGGCATTCCTGCGGCCATGGGTGGGATGTCTTTGAGTATAAATTCTCCCAATTTTCGATTATCGGAAACCAAATCTCTTTCTCCTTGATAAACCGCAATTTTTAGATTTTTTTGACCATCTACCGACGTCGTATATTGTCTGCCAAATTTACAGGGAACCTTATTGTTTCGAGGGACGATTACATCCATTAATCCACCTACGGTTTCAATTCCTAAAGACAATGGAGTGATGTCAAGCAGCAGGATATCTTTTTGATTTCCAGCCAAAATATCACCTTGTATCGCTGCGCCCAAGGCTACTACTTCATCAGGATTTAATTTGTCAAATGCTTCTCTTTCAAAAAATGCCTCTACCTGTTGTTTGACATATGGTACTCGGGTAGATCCTCCAACCAAAACGACATGATCAATGTCTTTTGAAGTAATTTTAGCATCTTTTAGCGCCTGTGAGCAAGCGGAGATTGTTCTAGCGATTAGTTCAGTTATTAATTCTTCAAATTTATTTCGAGTTATTTCAAGTAATTCTCCTTCAAAGTTTTTAGAAAAAAGTTTGTTCGTACTCAATTCAATTTTTGCCTTGACGGCGAATATTCTAAGTGCTTGTTTCGTTTGTGGATTTTGATTTACCTTTTCTTTGATTTCGGGATGTTGTTCAATCCAATAATTCAAGATGGCATAATCCAAATCATCTCCACCCAAATACGTATCCCCATTTGTGGATAGAACTTCAAAAATTCCTTCATGAATTTTTAAAATGGAAACATCAAAAGTTCCTCCTCCCAAATCATATACCGCAATAGTTTTATCCTCTTGACTTGCTTCAATACCATAGGCTAAACTCGCGGCTGTTGGTTCGTTCACAATTCTCAACACATCCAATCCTGCAAGTTTTCCAGCATCTCGCGTAGCTTGTCGTTGGGCATCATTAAAGTAAGCGGGGACAGTAATTACTGCTTTACTTACCGATTGATTCAAGACTTTTTCTACTCTTGTTTTCAGTTCCTTTAATATGAATGAAGATAGTTCGATAGGGGTATAGAACTTCTCATCGACTTTAATCTTGACCAGTGACTCTGTTTCATCGTCAATAATTTCATACGAAAAAAGAGAAGAATTGTCTTGTAGATCATTGTACGATTTTCCCATAAGTCGCTTCACAGAGTAGATCGTTCTTTCTGGAAATTCAGCAATAAGTTTTTCAGCTTTATCGCCGATTATTATTTCTCCTGAATGATTGAAGTGAATCACAGATGGAACAAGTGTGTTTTTTTGTTCTTTGCTTTGGACTGCCTGAGCTTTGCCATTTTCAATTATAGCTACTAGACTATTTGTAGTTCCTAGATCAATTCCAATGACGATTTCTTTGTCATCCTCAATTTTACCTTCTTTAATATTGATCGGAATTCGCGCCATAGTTATTAATTAAGTTTCAAAAATCACTATTTTCCTTTAGATCACATCAAGATTATTCATTTATCTTGCATCATATTCATTAAAAAACAACATGTTAGATAAACAACTCTTTTCAAATAAAGTTATTCGTCTATTTATAATTCTTGGTGGATTTTTTATTGCCAATACCTTCATCGCTGAATTTGTGGGGGTTAAAATTTTCTCATTAGAAAAGACATT
Organism: Saprospiraceae bacterium; assembly: GCA_020629615.1. Lineage (GTDB taxonomy): Bacteria > Bacteroidota > Bacteroidia > Chitinophagales > Saprospiraceae > JAHDCZ01. The sequence continues at coordinate 20,866 of JAHDCZ010000039.1, read as the reverse complement.
TGGTTTTGAACCATTTTCTTGGACAATATTTGGGGTGAAGGATTTGGGGTTCAATTTAACAGCAGGTGTTATTCTTTGGCCTGTTGTTTTTGTCATGACCGATGTAATCAATGAATATTATGGCAAACGAGGGGTTCGTTTTCTTTCTTTCTTAGCAGTAGGTTTAATCCTTTATGCTTTCATAATGGTATATGGGGCGATCTGGCTTTCGCCGAATGAATGGTGGCAATTTGAAAGCGGGCTGACTCATAATTCTACGACAAGCCTAGCCGATATGAATTTGGCATTTAAAAAGATATTTGGTCAGGGATTATGGATTATTATTGGGTCTTTGGTTGCTTTTCTAGTTGGGCAGCTTATAGATGTCATTGTCTTTCAAAAAATAAAAAAGATAACAGGAGAAGATAAACTCTGGTTAAGGGCTACTGGTTCAACCTTAGTGTCTCAATTCATCGATAGTTACATTGTTTTAATTATTGCTTTTTACATTGGATCAGATTGGGATTTAGGGAGAGTCTTAGCTATAGGTACGGTCAATTACCTTTACAAATTTGTAATTGCAGTTTTACTTACGCCAGTTATTTATATAATGCATCGTTTTATTGATCAATATTTAGGAATGGATGTATCAAACCAACTCAAAAAGGATGCTGCAGCACATTCGTGAAAACGAAAGAAACATAGAATTCACTTCAAGAGTGGAAATAAATTCCTTTTTCTGGATGAACATCAAAGCGGCGTCTTTGGTCTGAATTCGTTACTTTAATGAATAATCTGCATTTTTGTATCATACATAATCCTTGAGCATGAGATTGTTTTTAAGTTTCTTTTTGATTTTTAATGCGCTTGTCCTCTTAAACGGTCAGGTGATTATTAACGAAATAAGTTATAATCCACCCGAATTTGGTACAGATTCTCTAGAATACATCGAACTTTTCAATAATGGATCTGCTGATATAGATCTTACAGGTTACTCATTGAGTGATGCGGTAGTGGACACGATCAAAAATGTTACAATTGCAGCCAATGGATATCTTGTTATTGCACTAGATTCGATTGTTTTCGAGAATTTTTTTGGCACGCCATCTCTGGAATGGCAAAGTGGTGCTCTCAATAATACAGGTGAAAAAATTGTTTTAAAAGACCCGTCTGGAATTGTTGTGGATAGTGTGGATTATTCTGATGCACTTCCTTGGCCGCAATTTGCAGATGGGACAGACGGCGCCGGAGGATCGATTGAAAATTGCGATCCAAATAGCGATAACAATCAAGGATCCAACTGGCGAGTTTCAACTAATTTTATTGGAACCATCATGACAGGCGAAGAAGTCTATGGGACACCAGGATTTAACAATACCGTTTCCTGTTTAGCTCCCGCAGATCATAATATTTCTCTAGAAGGGTTTGAGTTTATACCAGACGATATTACGATCCAAGTGGGTGATTTGGTAAGATGGGAATCCCTTAGTGGTACACATAATGTCAATGGAGGTTTGGTTACGTTTCCTTCCAATCCAGAGGGGTTTTATAGTGGTGATGCAACTCCCGGTCCGTGGATATTTGATCATGTGTTCAATACAGCAGGTGTATATAATTATCAATGTGATCCGCATGTATCATTAGGAATGACAGGTAAGATCACAGTCGAAGAGGCTCCTACGCCGATTCCTAGCCTGAAATTCACCGAAATCATGTATAATGACCCTGGGGCCTTAGACTCTTTGGAGTTTTTTGAAATCTATAACTATGGTGTAGATACTGTAGATATGACCGCTATGCAAATTTCGGGTGAAGTAGATTTTATTTTTCCTACACATAAATTAGCCCCTGAAAATTATGTCGTTGTTTGCAAAGACACCACTGCTTTTGATGCCATTTTTGGTTTTATGCCCTATCACTGGGACGAAGGTGGAGGATTGAGTAACTCTGGAGGTACTGTCTATTTGACTACAACAAATACTGTTTTGGTTGATTCGGTAAGTTATGACGATTCTGCCCCATGGCCTTTAGATCCTGATGGGTTTGGATATTCAATGGTCTTATGTGATGTGAGAGATAATAATGATATTGGATCAAACTGGAAATCGGCAGTAAGTCCAACTACAATGAGTGTTGAAGGTGTTGAGATTTTTGCAAATCCAGGAGAGAGAGCGTACTGCAGTTATCAGATTGGTCAAATTAATAATGTTTTGAGCAGTACTGGAACGCCTCAAAGTGACTCTGTTTATGCTCAGGTATCTGGGGTGGTTTATGGAATTAACTATCGACCTAGTGGTCTTCAATTTACTATTATTGATCAATTCAATGAAGGAATTGGTGCATTTAGTTTTTCTGAAGATTTTGGGTACACTGTGACGGAAGGAGATCAAGTGACCGTCCTTGGGGTGGTCGAGCAATTCAATGGATTAACTCAGATAGCTCTAGATAGTGTTTGGGTGAATTCTCAAAATAACACTTTATTTTCTGCTGATGTGATCACAAATTTAGATGAATCGACGGAGTCCAATTTGGTGAAAATGGAATCCGTTTATTTGGTGGATATCAACGATTGGGATAGCTCAGGAAATGGCTTTAATACCCTGGTCACCAATGGGACGGATACGATAAATGTGAGAATCGATAATGATACAGACATCGCTGGTATGGAATACCCAACAGGGACCTTTAATATCACGGGGATAGGAGGGCAGTATGACACTACTGAACCATATTTTGAAAACTATCAACTATTGCCGAGATATAAAACGGATATAACACCTTATTCCATTTATGTAGATCCTTATCCATTGTATGATATTGCTACGGTGTCATCAGTGGATCTGGATGGCTTGACAGATTCTTTGGATGTCACTTGTGCCATTCAAGGAGTTGTTCATGGCATCAACACTAAACAATCTGGTTTGGAGTTTACGATTATCGATCAAAATAACGACGGGATTCAAGTATTTAAAAGTGCTGAAAATCTAGGTTATGTTGTAAGTGAAGGTGACGAATTAATGGTTAAAGGCAAGATCCAGCAATTGTTTGGATTAACGCAGATTGTACCAGATTCTATAGAACTTCTCACTAATGGAAATATGCTTTTTAATCCTACCACAGTGAGTACTTTGGATGAATCAACGGAATCGCAATTGGTAAGAATTCTAAACTTATCTTACCTTGACGAATCACAATGGGCAGGAAATGGACAAACATTCAATGTAGTTCTTACTAATGGAGTTTCCACTTTTGAAATGGTCATTGATAATGATTCGGAGTTAGCAGATTTATCCGCTCCACCAGCTCCTTTTCACCTTATTGGAAATGGTTTGCAGTTTGATTTAAGTGCCCCTTTTACGGAAGCTTATCGCATTGCTCCCAGATATTTTACAGATTTCGAATTACAGCTGGCAATTCCCGAATACTCGATTGGTACTATAACGACCATTGGATCGGATGGTTCAGCCGATTCTCTTAATGTCGAATGCACAATTACAGGAATAGTCCATGGGATTAATTATAATTCTGCTGGATTGGATTTTACTGTGATAGATGATCAGAATGATGGCATACAAATTTTGAGTGCTCTTGAAAATGAATATGTTGTCACTGAAGGAGATGAAATTTCCATTACTGGTGATATTGGACAAAACAATGGATTGATTTCTATGAGACCGGATGAAATTGTCTTAAAATCCTCGGGAAATTCTCTTTTCGATCCTACACCTCGAATATTCTTGAACGAAGAAACAGAATCTCAAATGTGCCTTTTCTACGATTTGGATTATGTGGACCAAAATGAATGGTTAGGAGATGGTTCAAGTTTTGATGTGATCTTAAGTGACGGTAATGTTGAAGTTACTATGAGAATCGATGACGATACAGAATTAGCAAATATGACCGCGCCTCCGGGGCCTTTTAATTTGACTGGTATTGGTATTCAAGATGATTTCACATTCCCTTTTTTAGGAGATTATCTTATTCGTCCGAGATATTTATCAGACTTTGATTTTGATACATCATTAGAGACGGATATTGATTTGTCTAATTTTCAAGTTTATCCTAATCCTGTTAAAGATATTTTGAATATCTCTTCAAGTTTTGAGCTGCAATATTTAATATTGAGAAACGATATTGGGCAAACGGTAGTACGCTCTCAAAATCCTTCAATCTCTGTTGTAGATTTTCCATCAGGATTATATTTCTTAGAAGTTCAGACCAACAAGGGCAGAAAGATCCTGAAAGTTATAATTGAATAATTAATCCTCGAGAAATACAGCGCGTTCTGATGCTTTTTTGATGCTTACGCGAATGTTTTCTTTGAGTGTGGTCGCCAATGATAATCCCATGTAGTTGACTTCAACGGGGTAAGATTTATGTTTTCTGTCTACCAATACTGCGACCTCAATCTTTTTTGGAATAACGTTCATAAGTGGCTTGAAAGTATAGAATATTGTCCTGCCTGTATTGGCGACGTCATCAATAATGATGATTACTTTATTCTTTAATTCCTTTTCTGAAATTGACAAACTGATTTCGTGACGTATGGGGTCAGCAGGGTTAATACTTAGTCGGCAAAGTTTAAAATCAATTTCAGATATCTTTGTGAGATGACTTTTTAAGAGCTTTGCAAAATCATAACCATTGTTATTGATACCGGCAAGAAAAATTTCTTTTTCGGCATAATGGTTCTCCATAATTTCAAAAGATAATCTTTTTAATTTTTGATTGATTTGTTTTGTGTCCAGTATTTGCATTGTCTTGCGGATATGATCAATACGAAGTTACGTAGAAGCTAGATAAGATCACGATAAAAACCCATAAACCTCCGCAAAATCCGATAACTATTTGTAATTTTCCAACCAAAGATTCGCAATTTAATATTATGGGAATTCAACAAATTTTTTTCATCCTCGTTTCCTTTATTGCTTTTGTAGCAGCTTATAAGGCATATTCCAAAATATATAGAAATATCATGCTTGCCGATGAATTTGATCCAGGCGGACATGAAGGAGCACGTTGGAAAAATGTGTTTTTGATTGCTTTTGGTCAAAAGAAAATGTTCAAACGTTGGATACCAGCCTTATTACATTTTTTGATTTATGCGGCTTTTGTGATAACACAAATAGAAATCATAGAAATCTTTATTGATGGTATTTTTGGTACGCATCGCTTCTTCGCTCCCTATCTAGGATGGATGTATACCTTTACTATTAGTTTTATTGAGGTGCTATCTGTTTTGGCGCTAATAGCGACAGTAATATTTTTGATTAGAAGGAATATTCTAAAGATTCCTCGATTCAATAAGGTAGAAATGACGGGCTGGCCTTTTTTAGATGCTAACTTGATTCTTTTCGGAGAAATAGCACTCATTACTGGGATATTTATGATGAATGGAGCTGATGTTGTCTTGCAGAAAATTGATCCGCAGCATTATCATGATACTGGATTTCTAGCAATCAGTGGATGGATGGGCCCTTTATTATTCGATGGTCTTGCTAAAAATATTTTGGAACTCATTGAGCGTAGTGGTTGGTGGTTGCATTTTATAACAGTTCTTTTATTCTTAAATTACCTGAGACACTCCAAGCATTTGCACATTCTTTTTGCTTTTCCCAATGTCTTTTTTACACCCATCAAGCCAAGAGGTGAAATGGAAAATATGCCCGCAATTATGAATGAGGTCAAGTCCATGATGGGTTTGGCGCCTGAGGGCGAATTGGATCCCGATGCCGATATGAATTTTGGTGCCAAAGATATTTTTGGTCTGAATTGGAAAAATGTGCTCGAAGCGTATACCTGTACGGAATGTGGTCGATGTACAGATGTTTGCCCAGCCAATATCACTGGAAAGAAATTATCTCCACGAAAAGTCATGATGAATATTCGTGATAGAGCAGATGAGATAGGATGCAAGTTGGATTCGGGTAGCATGAAATATATGAGCAAAGAAGGAATCTCCAAAAAGGAAGAATTGTCTACTGATAATTTTGATGATGGCAAATCTTTATTTGATTACATTTCAAGAGAAGAAATACATGCATGCACCACTTGTAATGCTTGTGTGGAGGCTTGTCCAGTAATGATTAATCCTTTGGATCCAATTTTGAAATTACGTCGTCACGAAATATTGTCTGAATCCGCAGGTCCAGCGGATTGGTTGCCGATGTTTACAAGTTTGGAAAACAGTGGTTCTGTTTGGCAAGTGCCAGACGAACGTACGGCATGGATGGAGAAATAATTAGACAAAAACTATATTTAAATTTTAGTATTACGTCATGGAAAAACAAGTTAGATCATTAGCCGAATTACATGCAGAAGGTAAATCCCCAGAGGTATTATTCTGGGTGGGTTGTGCAGGCAGCTTTGATGCTCGAGCTCAAAAAGTAACAAGAGCTTTTGTGAAAATATTAAATCATGTAGGAATTGATTTTGCTATTCTCGGCAATGAAGAGAGTTGTACTGGTGACCCCGCTAGAAGAGCAGGAAACGAATTTGTTTTTCAAATGCTAGCCATTCAAAATATTGAAACAATGAACATGTATAATGTCAAGCGCATTGTAACAGCATGTCCGCATTGCTTCAATACCATCAAGAATGAGTACCCTGCGCTTGGTGGCAATTATGATGTTATTCATCATAGCCAATTTTTAAATGAACTGCTTGAAGAAGGTCGTCTTTCCATAGAAGGAGGGGCGTTTAAAGGAAAAAAAATCACATATCATGATTCTTGTTACCTAGGCAGAGTCAACGGTGTATATGAAGCTCCTCGATCACTTCTAAGTGCGCTTGATGTCGAATTGCTTGAAATGAAAAGATGCAAGACCAATGGTCTTTGTTGTGGAGCTGGCGGTGCTCAAATGTTCAAGGAAGATGAACCAGGAGAAAAGAGAATTAATATCGAGCGAACGGAAGAAGTCCTAAAAACCGGAGCTGATGTAGTCGCTGCTAATTGTCCGTTTTGTATCACCATGTTGTCCGATGGCTTGAAGGCAAAGGAGAAGCAGGATGATGTAATGGTATATGATTTGACCGAATTAATTATTGATGCAAAAAATCTTTAAAAATGGTTCTTGATTTAATCGCATTGGATAATTCTGCACGAGTATGGATTTATCAAGCTGATCGCGAATTAAGCTATGACGAATTAGATATAATCCGTGATGAATTGTTTCCATTTCTGGATTCTTGGACAAGTCATAGTCATGATTTATTTACTTATGGGAATGTTTTTCATCGAAGATTTCTAGCATTTTTTGTCGATGAATCTAAATCTACTGGAGCGAGTGGTTGCTCAATTGATAAATCAGTCTCATTCGTTAAAACAATGGGTGAATCACTCAATGTTGATTTTTTCAATCGATTGAACTTTGCCTACTTCAATGAGGAAGAGGAAGTGATTGTCGTTTCAAATTCTGAATTCAAATCTCGCTTTCAAAATGGAACGATTAACGATCGGACATTGGTCTTTGATAATTTAGTGGGTACCAAAAAGAAGTTTTTAGAAGAATGGATTATTCCTCTAGAAGAGAGCTGGCATAAAAAAATGGTATAATAGTCATGTAGATAAAGACGTTGGTCCGTATTATTTGTTTGATCTTAATCTTTCAATCATATTAGCCTAAAGACAATCAATGTTTTCAAAATTTAAAAAAATATTAGGAATCGAGGGATTAAAACTTGACCTAATCCTTCCTGATCACATTGAAAAAACTTCCGGAGTTGTCAAAGGTCAATTAGTTCTTGAAAGCCTGACTACTTGCACCATCCGTTCCATGGATTTAATGATTTATGAGAAGTACGAACGAGGTAGAGGAAAGAGTAAAAAAGTAAATGATTACATCATTGGTAAAATGAAAATTGATGGTCCATTTGCGATCGAAGCCGAAAGTAAATTGTTAATGGATTTTTCATTAGAATTTATCATTGCCAAATCAGAAATGGACGAAAAGGAAGAATCCAGTATGCTTTTAAAGGGCTTTGTGAAAGCTGCAAAATGGTTCAGTAAGGTATCTTCGGAGTATCGACTAGAAATTGAAGCTAAAGTTGATGGAACGCGCCTCAATCCATTTAAAAGCTTCCCTTTGAATCTCGTCTGAATTAATTTTCAGGTTCTATTATTTTTAAGATTTCTTCATTTGACTTACCTAGGTTTTCAACCAAGAACTTCACATCATCTGCCAAGTCATGTGACGGATATTTATTCAAAAATGCTTCGTAGGTAGTTCTTGCCAACTCTTCATTATTTAATTCATTTTCAATAATAAATCCTTTTAAGAAAAGAGTGGTCGGTGCTTTTTCAAAATTTGGATAATCTTCAATGATCCAATCATAAATCTGGAGTGCTTTGGGAAAGGTGCGTAAACTTCTCGCAATCTCTCCTGCCTTATAAAGATAGTTGGCCGATTGATTGTCACCTGGATTTGCTAGAGCATAAGCTTCACAAGCATCTACATAAGCCTGCGAAGATTTTTTATTGATTCCATACTGGTCAGGATCATTGAAAATAGCCTCTCCCATTTCTTTTAAGCGATCCTCAATAGAGGATATGCCTCCTTTATCGGAAAGTAGTTTATACTCTTCATTCTCAGGGTTTTTATCAGATAAACTTTTAAAAATGACCGAAGATATATGGTTTTTGCCATTAGAATTCATAATGTTTGCCAACTCCATTAAATTATTGTTGGTGTTCTCATCAGAAGGAAATTCTCGTATTGAAGGCATCAAAAAGGAGACAATGCTACTGTTCATTTTGTATTCCCGAGCTACATTTAATCCCTTGTCCAGTAAAGACTTAAGTTGAGCTTTGTCCTCTTTTACCTCACTGATCTTGCTTGTAATTGCTTTGATCAAATTGGCAGCAGTTTGCTGACTTGGGTTTGCTTTCAATTCTGATTCCAATTTGGCAATTTCATCATTGGTTTCAGTACCCGTATTTTGGCAAGAAAACATGCTGAATGTCAATAAAAAAAGAAAGCTGTAAAAATGTAGTTGTTTCATAAGAATTATTTCTAAGGACTAAGATATGTTCTATCGTGTTTCTAGCCAAATTTTATCTTACAATAGAATGAGATGAAATTAATATAAACTGTTTGTTACTGGAACTGTTAGTACTTAGTAAAATTATTTTTTATCATGACATATTTTTGGTTTAGACGTGATCTTCGACTTTATGACAATGCCGGTTTATACCATGCATTAAAGGAAAATGACAATGTTCAAACTGTATTTATTTTTGATCAGAACATTTTGGACGAACTGAAAGATCGTTCAGATCCAAGAGTCAGTTTTATTCATCAAGAAGTTAAACGACTGAAGAACGAATTAGTCCAAATGGGCAGTGATCTCTTAGTTTTCTACGGAAAACCACTTGAAATTTGGGAGACAATTATAAATTCAGATTCAGATTCGACGAAAGTCGTAACAAACGAAGATTATGAGCCATATGCCCTACATCGAGATCATGAAATTGAGGCAATCCTAAATATTCAAGGAGGAAGCTTTGAAAAATATAAAGATCATCTCATTTTTGCAAAGAATGAAATACTTAAAAAAGATGGAAAGCCTTATACTGTTTTTACTCCCTATAAAAGGAAATGGTTGGAAAAACTAAATAGCTATAATCGCAGTAAAGAATCAAATTCTTATTACTTCAAGTCCTATCCAACGGCTCACTATAAGAGAAATTATCATGTGATAAATAAGCCTAGTCAAATGATTTCTCTACAAGAAATGAATTTCAAGCGTACTGAATTATCTTTTCCGGTCAGGCAAGCATCTCAAGAGACTATTAAAAAATATGATGTACAACGGGACTTTCCAGGAATTAATGGTACGTCTCGTTTAGGTATTCATTATCGTTTTGGTACGGTCAGTATCCGTGAAAAAGCAAGAAAATCATATATACTAAACCAAACCTATTTAAGTGAGTTGATTTGGAGAGATTTTTATGCCCAAATACTCTATCACTTTCCAGAGGTTGAGACCCATGCATTTCGTAAAAAGTACGATAGAATTCCATGGCGCAACGATGAGCATGAGTTTAAACAATGGTGTCTGGGCAAAACGGGCTATCCTTTGGTAGATGCAGGGATGCGCGAACTTAATCAAACGGGGTATATGCATAATAGGGTTCGTATGGTGGTCGCTAGTTTTTTGACTAAGCATCTACTAATTGATTGGAGAAAAGGGGAGGCATATTTTGCAGAAAAACTGCTTGACTTTGATTTGGCAAGTAATAATGGAGGATGGCAATGGGCGGCAGGTTGTGGCACTGACGCTGCACCATATTTTAGAATTTTCAACCCAAGTTCACAGCTTCAAAAATTTGATAGGGAATTAGAATATGTCATGAAGTGGGTTCCAGAGTTTGGTTCACCCGATTATCCACAGCCGATAGTTGATCATAAGTTTGCGAGAGAAAGATGTTTGGAAACCTATAAGCGTGCCATTTCTTAGGGCATTTCATATTGATCTTATTTTCATACGAAAAAAATTAATAGGATAATTGTATTTGTAGTCTTTTGATATTTAGCGACTTACGTCGAATGTGTAAATGTTTTCTTTGAACAAAACTTTGTATTTGTAAACAAAAAATGAAGTTTTTGGCAGAGCTCTTGCCTAATTGATAGTGTAAACATTGTTCATTTACATTATCCATTCCCGTGGACAACCGGGGCTTGGGGTTCTTTCTAGAAGGCTCCGAGCCTATTTTAATTCTTCAAGTTTTTCTAAAAGCCATTGTTTACTTGCAACATGTTTTTCAGCGGTTAGTTCTACAATTAATTTAGAACGTTTTACTTCTTCCCAAGGATTAAGTTTTGCAATCTTGCGAGTATATTTTATTAAGTTGGAATAGTTCAATTTTCGTGTGCTAGTTAATTTAGTGTTTCGACGAAGCTGTATAGAAAAACTGGCTAAGAGCGAATCGAGAGGATCATATTCCTTTAACTCAAAATAACTGGCAATTAAAATTGCTTTTGATCCAAGTTCTAAAAAGATATCTTCAAAGATGACTTCTCTCAACAACTCTATCACAGACTCGTAATCCTTTTGATAAAATTTTAATCTTGCTTTGTTATAGAGCACTGTGTTTTCCCGATTTAAGGGAGGCAAATATTCTTGATAATCCTCGATGAAATTCTCGGCCCATGGAATTCTTTTAGTTCTGAGAGCAAAGAAAATAATATTACGAAACGAATTGGGTGTCATTTGATCATTGACAAAGAGAGCTTCTTCCTTTAGTGCCTGAAGGTATATCTGAAATGTTTCTTCCTGAAATTTTTGATGACCACTGTTGGTTTTTCGGATGCAAAAGGCTACGATTGCTTCATAAATTTCTCTTTTTTCAAATTGATCAAATTTGTCAATGTGTTGATTGACAAGATCTTTTAACTCAAAATAGTTTTGTTCATCATCTGGGTCTTTAATCGTCTTCATGATCCGATAATACATGTTGACAACAGGTTCTTTTTTCAAATCTCCGTGTTGCAACATTTGTTCAATTTCATCGATAAAAGTCACTTCATCTTCAATAGCATATAATTTTTTCCAACTCAGAATAGAACTATAATATTTGAGCTTTTCTATGATAAAAAAGATATCTAGGTTTTTGGATATTTTATCAATATTTAAGGTAAAGGATTTAGATTTGAAACTCGTTTTACGATCAGTATTACTCATTAAATTGAAAATATTTCGCTCTAAAAGGTACTGCTGATAGTAAAATCGTGAGGACTTCTCCAACTTGCGTTCTGACAGTCGATTGGCTTTATTGATTATATTGGGATGAAGTTTATTCAAGTTTCGTTTGGATAATCCGCCAAGGAGCATATTGATTGGGGTCAAATTGTCTTTTTCAAATTCTTCAATGGCTATGAAATGTTCAAACAAACTTAGCAGGTCATTATTCAGCTTCCTCAATTTTTTATCATCATAGTTTTCATTGGGGAAAGCTACTTTCCAGGCCGTTTCTTTATCAGGAAAGTCATTGTTTTTTCTGATATAATCAACAAGATATTGTATCGTGTTTACCAGCGAAACTTTTTTATTGAAATAGGGAGATTTTACAAATTTTACAAATCGATTTTGTTCGTATTTCGATAAACTTTCAAGGGCAATATGCAATTTTGACTTCGCTGACATTATTATATTAGGAATATGTAAAAAGTATTAAATCAATCAATTAAACATTATATAAAATTCAATGTGTTAAATCGTTTTCTTTCTAGTATTCATTTAAATATTATCTGTAAGTGACACAATATCAACACTTTTTGTATTCTGTAATTCTGTATATTAAACATTAGCTAATTATTTATATAAAAAAAATAAATATATATTGTGAATAACGGATAATTAGTCCTATTTTTGAATAGAATTTAATCGACCAAAATTTATATCACTGAGAATGAAAGTCCAATTTAGGAATTTCTTTTTGTTTCTTGCTATGATCTTTCTTGGATCTGATTGTCTTTTTGGGCAAGAAAATCCTGCGTCGATTACTGTAACGATTGAAAAGAATACGACGTATTCTTTGGTTGTTTCTTCGTATGGAACTCCAATATTTATAAGTTATCCAGAATCTTCTTCTGAAGGCACTACATTAGATATTTCTTCGCAAAATCCTGACTATCTCATCGAATATTTTCCAGCTACGGATTTTGTGGGTGAAGATAATTTTGTGCTGGAATATTATACTCCTGGTTCATTTCCTGGTCAAGCTAAACCTAAAGTAATCTTATTCAAAGTTTATGTCGTTGAAACTCTTATTACTATTGGAGATGACTATTTGGATGTTCCTGATGGTACTAGTAACTTTTACGTAGACGTTTTAGCCAATGATGTTAGTGGATTAGGTGAATTGGAAATTTCCTCTATCGCTCAAAGTATGAACTGTACCGTTAACATTACTGCGGATTCATTGCTTTATGTTGAAGTCGATCCCAATTTTTCTGGTATGGCTTACGCCAAATATGTGGCGAGTGATGATAAGGGTAGTGCGGATGGTTTATTGTGCTTGAAGCTCAATGGAGGAGATGTAAATACTGAAGATACTCTAAACTACTATATCACAAATGATCGAGATTTAGATCTTGTTTTTGCGGAAGATGGATTTGATTTGGCAAATAATAGCTCGCCAATACTAGGTTCTTTAAGTATCCTTGGATTGGATCGATTGAGATATACTCCAAACCAGGATGCAGCTGGAGAAGAAACTTTTGAGATAACGAACGGTTCAATTAATAAAACTGTTAATATTCAATTGATACCTGTTGCAACAGCACCTGGTAAAATTGTGGTTGACGATTACTATGCTACTTCAGTAGGTCATCCAATTACTTTTGATGCTATCGCTAATGATCATCGTTCATATCCAATTGTTGATCATTCACCTGAGTTGATCAAAGATGCTGACGGTAAACTAGTGTATACACCTCAACCATCAGATTTTGGTGAATTGGAGTTTTTCTACACAGTCAATGTGAACAATGGCAACGATTATCAAACTGGAAAAATATTCATTCGAGTAGATAACTTTAATCTTGATAGTTATGATCTCAGTTTTGCTACACCGCAAAATGTGGCTCGAGTTCTTAGTTATAATATTCCATTGACAGATCATAGTTTTAATGTAGTTAGTCCACCTAATTTTGGAGATTTAGATGTCTATCATGGCTTGGACACTATATCTATTGATTGCAATGAAGTTATTGGTAGAGAACTCATTGTCTATTCTCCAGATCAAGACTTTGTTGGTACTGATTATTTTGAAATCGAGTATTGTAATCCCAACCAAACTTGTCAGATAGTAAAGGTTGATATTGAAATATTTGATAATTCGGTTGACACACTTTGTCACTGTGTGAAAGATTGTGTTTGGGAAGGTGATACTAATAATGATGGGAAGGTGAGTATAGTTGATGTTCTTCCAATAGGTCTACATCTTGGTGAAGGTGGTACTGATAGAATAGATATTGATTACTCTCAGAGACATGGGCAGCATGCTGAACATTGGAATGCACCTATTAGCTCTTCTTTTGATTTGAAGCATGTGGATGCCAATGGTGATGGAATTATCTCTGTAGATGATACGAGCGCTATCAATACGTATTATAATGAGGTTCATGATATTATTCCATTTCAGCCTCTGGGTGTGAAACAATATTTTCCGCAATTGATTCCAAACCAAGAATCTTATGAAGTAGGAGATTTGGCAGTTTTAAGTCTTAGTATCGGAACTGACGAATATCCTATTGTAGATCTTCATGGTTTGGCAATGAGACTTAATATTAATCCGAGTTTTATTGATTCTAGTACATTGGATGTAAACTTTTATGAAAATGACTGGTTTACCTATACTTCGCCAAGTATAGAATTGCACAAGCAATTAAAAGATGGTCAAATCGATGCTGCATTTTCACGAACTAAAGGTACTTCTGTAAGTGGTGTAGGAGTGATTGCAGATTTTAGTTTTATTGTGGAAGAAGAGCCTGATGGGTTCAGATTAGAAGATGGACAAGTGCTTGTTCCTTTTGTTATTAATGTTACTGATGTTTATACCATTGATGGAACTGGGGAATTATTTAGAATTCCAGATTTCTCCCAAACAGTTTATTTAAATATCGAAGAAAAAGAGGAAGAAATTCTTCATGAAGAGCAATTGATTCTTCGTCCAAATCCTGCATCTGAAAATCTAATGGTTCACTTGAATGGAGGATCGTTAATCGAAAGTGTTCAAATTTTAGATGTTTTGGGTAAAGAATACTTTTTCCAAAATATGATCAATCAAAATCAAATTGATATTCCTGTCAGTTCTTACATCAATGGACAATATTTCGTTAGAATTAAAACAACGAACGGGATGATCACTAAAGCTTTCCAAGTTTTTAAATAGGTTTCTTATATTTCTTGATCGATTGTATGAGTTGCGATTTATAACTCAACCCAAACATATTGAGGTGTACAAGCAGATAGTACGATTGGAAGAAACTTGTCCTTCTTTGCCAATGATCTTTCAAGGGGTATTCTCTTTCATACGATGTATAAAAGCTAAGAGGTACATGTCCAAAAAGACTCATCATTGCAATATCAAATTCGCGATGGCTGAAATTAGCACTTGGGTCATAAATGATAGGATGATTATTTTGTGTATTGGCAAAATTCCCAAACCATAAATCCCCATGAATCAAGCTGGCCTTTTCCTTTGGTAAATTATCAATCACGGCTTGTAATGATGAAGTGATCTCCATTTTTTCATCATAAGAAATATAGCCCAAGGTGAACGCTAATTGTATCTGTGGTAAAAATCTATCAGCCCATAAATGATCTGACATCGAATTTCTTTTGGGATTTTTTTGTACTAAATCACCGATGAAATTATTTTTTCCACTGCCCCAAGTATCAAATGTGTTCAAATGCAATTTTGCTAATTGTGTGCCAAAGTTTTGCCAGAATAAATCGTTTTTTCTTGAAAATTCGATGTATTCCATTAACAAAAAATCTGTTCCATTACTACTTTCATAGCATATGATTTTGGGAGTTTTTAGGACCTTATAGTTTTCTAATAATTGAAGTCCTTCGCGTTCGGCAGTAAGCATTCGTTTTCCATTTGGAACAAATGAGCACTTAAGGAAATATGAATTTTGATTATCTACTATTTTGTAAGTACTGCAAAAATCACCCTGAGAAATTAGGCTTTTTGAAGAAATATTCTCTGAAAGAATCTTTTCAATTATCGGATTCACATTCGATTATAGCCGATTAGTATTAATGACAGCCAAAAGACTTTCTCGATAGTTTTTCCCAATAGGAAGATGTTTTACCTGACCCTTTTCCATAATCTCCACCATATTTCCCACAATTGCCTTGATATGATTTATGTTTAAAATATAAGATCTATGTATTCTCATAAATCGAGAAGAAGGTAGTTTATCTTCCAAAGATTTCATGGTTTGTAATGTGATTATTCTGCCTTGATCTTTTTTGATCATAACATAATCTTTTAGCCCTTCGATATACTTGATGTCATTGAAATTAACTTTGATTAACTTTTTATCTGCTTTTACGAAGAAAAAATCCTCATCATCATTGTTTACCGTATCTGAAACGGCGCCTAGTTTATCAGATGCCTTATTGACAGCTTTCATAAATCGATCAAGAGATATAGGCTTAAGCAAATAATCTACAATGTTTAATTCAAAGCCTTCCACGGCATATTCAGAATATGCGGTAGTAAATATGACCATCGGTGGCTGCTCTAAGGACTTTAAGAAATCCAATCCAGTCATCTGAGGCATTTGTATGTCCAAAAACATTAAGTTGATCTCTGGGTTTTTTAAGGCTTCATTTGCCTCAAAGGCATTTCCACAACGAGAAACTAATTCAATCCCTGGCATTTGCTCGATAAAAGTTTCAAGAACATCCAACGCTAAGGGTTCGTCATCAACAATAATAGCTTTTAACATAATTTATGGTTTTAATCGTTTAGTTGTAATAATAACTCTATTTGATACGAATTTGGTTCATCTTTTACATTTAAAAGATATTGGCCAGGGTACACAAGATTCAATCTTTTTCTAATATTCACCAATCCTATGCCTCCACTTTTTTTTCCTGAAAGCGAGGGCATCGATTGAGATTTACTATTTTCAATAGTCAGAACAACTTCATGTTTTTTTACCTCTAGCAAAATATTTACAAAGCCTTCGGAGATTTGATTATTCAGACCATGTTTGAAACTATTTTCTAAGAATGGAATAAACATTAATGGAGCGATTTTTTGATGCATGATCTCACCATTAATTTCAAAGTTAATTTTGAAATTTTTATACTGTCGTAGTTTTTCTAGTTGTAGATAGTTTTTTATGTAATTCACCTCTTTGAGCAAAGGGACTCTGGGCTCATTACATTCGTACAGCATATAACGCATCATTTCCGATAGTTTCAAAACAATTTCGGGAGCAAGGTCAGATTTTTTCAGAGTTAACGCGTACAAATTATTCAATGTATTGAAAAGAAAATGGGGGTTAATCTGTGACTTTAAAAAATTAAGTTCTGATTGTAGCGTCTTATTTTCCAAATCTGTAACCTCTCTTTGATGAACAACCCAATCATTCATTATTTTATAGACTGTTGATATACCACCCATGAAAAAGACCGATAGAAAAATAGAATCCTGCTGTCGAATAAAATAGTCTTGGATATCCGGATTGTTGGAATAAAAGAAATAAAAAACGATGGTTTTGATCGGTGTAATTATTAAAGCGACCAAAATTAGTAGGCAGATGTACCAGAGAAGGTGTTTCTGCGACAGATATTTTGGTATTAAATAATAAAGATTGATGTACACTATTGCGGCAAAAAAAAGAACATTAACTAATTCTTTTGCTAAAATGAACGGATAGGATCCTTCTTTCGAATCCATCAATACGAAAATAATAAAGACAACTACCCAAAATAATATATGCTGAATGTAGTTTTTGCTTGCTAGCTCTTTAAATTTTCCAATTATATATTCACTATCTAATATCAATCAACTTTATTTATTACTCGCAATTTAAACAAGTGTCTTCTAATTGCAGTTAATATTTAGACGAAATTACCGATATTAAAGATTAATTCAAGGACTGTGATTCGTTGCAATTTCTAACTGAATTATGCTTAATTTGGCGCCTTGAATTCATTAAATTGATTCTTTTAAATTTGAAGTGTTGATAAATATGGGATACAAAAAAACAGAATCTTACGATGAGGATATCGTAAATAAAATGAAAAACCATTATTCAGATATTTTGGACTTTGTGGGAGAAGACAAGACTCGTGATGGTCTCATAAAAACGCCTGAAAGAGCTTCCAAAGCAATGCAATATTTAACTCATGGCTACGAACTAGATCCTGTAGAAATACTTAAATCCGCGCTGTTTGATGAAGAATATAATGAAATGGTTATCGTAAAGGATATTGAGTTGTATTCCTTATGTGAACATCACATTTTGCCATTTTTTGGAAAAGCGCATATCGCATATATTCCAAATGGAAAAATTGTTGGGCTAAGCAAAATACCTCGTATTGTTGATGTTTTTGCACGCAGATTACAAGTACAGGAAAGATTAACATCCGAAATACTAGAATGTATAGATGAAACCTTAAAGCCCATGGGAGTTGCCGTTGTTATCGAAGCGGCCCATATGTGCATGATGATGCGCGGCGTACAAAAACAAAATTCCGTTACGACCACTTCTGCCTTTAGAGGCGAATTTAAAAATGTAGAAACACGAAACGAATTTCTAACCTTAATTCAAGCAAAATTACGATAGGAATGAAAGCATATTTGTATCCAGGACAAGGAGCCCAGTATGAGGGAATGGGAAAAGACTTATATGAAGATTCGGCGAAAGCCAAAGAATTATTTGAACAAGCCAATGAAGTACTTGGTTTCAGAATTTCAGATGTTATGTTTGAAGGGAGTGCTGACGATTTAAAACAAACTAAAATCACACAACCTGCTATATTTATTCATTCGGTGATTAAAACCATGTTATTGAATGAATTTGAAGCGGACTGTGTTGCGGGACACTCACTCGGAGAATTTTCAGCTTTGGTGGCAGCAGGTGGATTGAGTTTTGAAGAAGGATTGAAATTAGTACAAATACGTGCAAATGCCATGCAAAAGGCTTGTGAACATCAAGAAAGTACCATGGCAGCCATTGTCGGTCTTGAAGATGAAATCATTGAAAAAGTATGTGAAGATATTAACGAAGTAGTCGTACCTGCCAACTATAATTGTCCTGGGCAATTGGTCATTTCAGGTTCTATAGTAGGGATTAATACAGCAGTGGAAAAGCTGCAAGAAGCAGGTGCTAGAAGAGCTTTGGTCCTGCAAGTTGGTGGAGCTTTTCATTCTCCATTAATGGAAATGGCTAAAAATGAATTACAAGCTGCTATTGAAGCCGTTGAAATAAAGGAATTAAGATGTCCGATCTATCAAAATGTGGCAGCAAAAAAAGAAACCGATCCTTCTGTAATTAAATCCAATTTAATTGATCAATTAACCTCACCGGTACGTTGGACCAAAACAATGCAAAATATGCTCGCCGATGGCGTCGATCATTTTACAGAAATTGGAGGAAGGGGAGGAATAATGATTGGTCTATTGAAAAAGCTTGATCGTACTGTCGCATCTGAAAAAATATAATGTCTACAGAGAAACAAATACGGGCTGGGAAGGTATTAATTGCCCAACCATTTATGGAGGACCCACAATTTAAGCAGTCGGTTATTGTCATTTGTGAGCACACCCAAGATGGTTCTTTGGGCTTTGTTCTAAATAAACCCCTAAAAATGAATGTAAATGAGTTGGTCTCTGAATTTCCTGAGCAAGAATTTGAACTTTATTTTGGAGGTCCTGTCGCGACGGATACTATTCACTATATCCATAATTCAAGAGATCTTTTAGAAGATAGCCAAGAGATTTCTAAAGGTGTCTTTTGGGGAGGTGATTTTGAAAAACTTAAATTTTTAATTCGATCGGAACTAATAAAGCCAGGGGATATTAAATTCTTTGTAGGATACTCTGGATGGAGTTCAGGTCAGTTGGAAGATGAACTTAAAGGCAATTCTTGGTTTATGGGTGAAATGGATGCTAATTACGCATTCAACAGTCATTCTTATTCCTTGTGGAAAAAAGTACTCCAAGTCAAAGGTGATACTTTTTCGGTCATCGCTCAAATGAATGAAGGATTTAGTAAAAATTAATTGATGATTCTTCTTCAAAATATTTCACTTCAGTATGGAGATAGACGCTTGTTTAAAGATCTGAGTATCACTTTGAAAGAAAATGATCGTATTGGTCTTATCGGCAGAAATGGGGCAGGGAAATCAACTTTGTTGAAGATCATTGCAGGAGAATTGACACCTGATCAAGGATCCATTTCAATTCCTAAATTATATACTATTGGCGTCCTGAAACAAAGTTTAGAAATGTCCGTAGACTCCACGGTATTGGAGGAAGCACTTAAGGCTTTCGCCGAATTAGAGATCTATCAAAAAAAATTAGAAACGCTTAATCAAACATTGAGTACTCGTGAGGATTATGATTCGAGTAGTTATATGGAATTAGTCCAAGAAATATCTGATGTGACCGAGAAGTTAAGCGTATTGGATGAAGGAACGATAGAGGCTACAGCAACTAAAATATTGAAAGGATTAGGATTTAAACAAGCTGAGCTACATAAAAAGGTCAAAGAATTGAGTGGGGGTTGGAAAATGAGGGTAGAAATGGCGAAGCTCTTATTAACAATGCCCAGTGTGTTAATGCTAGATGAGCCTACCAATCATCTTGATATTGAATCCATCATTTGGCTAGAAAGCTATTTAAAAACTTATCCTGGTATTGTTTTGGTCATTTCGCATGATACTAGATTTTTGGATGAAGTATGCAATAGGACCTTTGAAATTGAGTTCGGAAAAATCAAGCATTTCTCTGGAAACTATTCTAAATATGTTTTAGAAAAAGTCAAACAAAGGGAGATCAATCAATCTGCATTCGAAAATCAACAAAAGGAAATTGCAAAAAAAGAACGATTGATAGAAAAATTTCGTGCTAAAGAAAGTAAAGCCAAATTTGCACAGTCTTTGATTCGAGAACTAGATCGAATGGACAAAATCGAAGTGGAATCCGATTTGGGTAAGGACATGAATTTGCGTTTTCCTACCGCACCAAGATCAGGAAAAGTTCTTTTTGATCTAGAACAAGTAAAAAAGCAATATGACGATAAAATTGTGTTGAATAGTGTAGACCTGCAAATTGAAAGAGGAGACAAGATTGCTTTTGTAGGACAAAATGGTCAAGGGAAAAGTACCTTGGCCAAAATAATTGCAGGTGAAA
>JAHDCZ010000180.1 GCA_020629615.1 Saprospiraceae bacterium | reverse complement strand
ATTATACCTCCATGACTACGGGTTACGGAACATCCTATATTTGTAATGTTAATGTAAACTGTCCTGAAAGTTTGCCATACGGTGATGTTCAAAAAGGTGTAATTCGTATTCAAACTGTTTATGAGGAAGGGGTCGCATGGTGCTCTGGAAGTTTAATGAACAATACCGCACAAGATCAAAGACCCTATGTGTTGACGGCCTTTCATTGCCAAGATGGTTTTGTTCCTTTATATGACATGTGGAAGTTTTATTTCAAATATGAAGTACCCAATTGCATCAACGATCCGATGGCTCCTGTGGGATGTTTTTTGGAAGGGTGTTATTTGAGGGCTGGTAGACCGGAATCAGATTTCCTACTCGTTGAAATCGATACTTACGTTCCACCTGCGGGTAATGCAGTGATGAATGGCTGGGATCGTACGGATAATTATATTCCAGATAGTACCGCACTTATTTCTCACCCCAATGGTGATGTAAGGAAAATTGCTATAGATTATGATCCTCTGGTTATTCATCCCAATACCATTAATTGGAATAACGGTGTGAACACACCACCAAATCATCATTTAAAAAGTTATATTGATCTAGGAACTCAACAGCCGGGATCTTCAGGTGGTCCTCTATTTGATTTGAATCAGAGAGTAATTGGTCAGTTACATGGAGGAGGATTGGACACCAATTGTGTTTCTACGCGCGCGTATTATGGGCGATTAACAAAATCATGGGATGAAGGTATTGATTCATCCCAGCGATTGATGGATTGGTTGGATCCGATGAATTCTGGCAAAAGTCAATTAGATTTATTGGATATATCAGGATCTTCTTTTTTTTATACGGGTACTGTGATTGATCCCAATGGAACTCCGATTCCTAATGTGGAATTGGTTGTAACGGGTGATTTAAGTACAAGTTTGTTTACGGATGCATCGGGTGCATATTCTATAGGGCCGTTGAATGCAACGGATGTAATAGAAATTGAATTTCACAAAAACACCAATATTACCAATGGATTATCTGCTGTAGATATATTATTGAGTCAAAAGAATATTAACGGTTTAATTCCCTTTACTGATCCTATTAAGGTTTTGGCATCTGATGTCAATAATTCTGGTGGACCGACAGCCTTGGATTTAATTACGGTACGAAAAGTAGTTTCTTTATTGCAATCCAGTTTTCCAGATACTGAATCTTGGGGCTTTGAGCCCAATGGAATTACGGTTGATATAACGACTCCTGCAGGTACAATCACAGGTTTTAAATTTGGTGATGTTAATTTCTCAGCGGATCCAAACCAATAAAAAAGGCAAGCAAAATTGATCGCCTTTCTACATTTTAATATTATTCATTTCAGTTAGTGTTGTACAACAAACTTGTTGACACCAACAAGTTTATTTCCACTCATTACTTTAATGAAGTAAATCCCATTCGCGAAAGCGGAAACATCAATTCGATTATCATTTAGGACCGATTGACTAATTATTGTTCCTTCAACTGTGGTTATAGAATATTGATGTTCTAAATTTTGATCGATATCTAGATAAATATAATCTTGAGCTGGGTTTGGAGAAAGATTTAAATTTGCTAATTCAATATCCTGGCTACTGGATGAACCTCCTTCAGTAACAATGAATGCATCTAAACCAGCTTCTACCAAATGCCCAGGGGAGGCATCTTCTACATCAACCAAAAATCTCATTTCATCAGTTATTTCAATATAATCAGAAAGGAGATATGATCGTTGGTCTTGCCATTCGCTGGCGACTTCAAAAATTTCATCAAAGTCAACACTCGTAATTCCATTTTCTATTCTCAGGACTACTTTGTCATTGATGGGGCCGGCTCCACCACCATTATAGAACCAAAGATTGAAATTGAGTATTGGATCAATGTAACGACTTTTTAATTCCATGAGAGGGGAGTGTAGTATAGTTCTACCATCATCGACATCATCATTTCCAGCACCACCAGTCGCAGCATTTCCAGTTACATAACATTCTTCTCCAAAATCGGTCGCGACATCTTTGTTAGGATTCGAAATATCTCCTTGGAATGTTGTACCATTAGGAACTCCTTTTACCCAGATGCCGACATCGGTGTCTGAGATTGCATACCATTCGTGATCAAAAATGAAATCGTCTTGATATCCTGGTGCCAGTTCGATTTCAATAATTTTTGGTTCATTTATCTCAAGCCCTCCAATTTTTTTATGCAAGTGCCCCCAACTACCTATGTAAAGATCATATGTTCCTTCTAAGTAGTTAGTGCTTAGTTCTCCAATCGAATTAACCGATTGTTCTACCTGATTTCCGTCTTCCACAAAAACAAGATCTGCAAAAGGAATAGGATCATTGGTGATTTCATCGACAACAATAATATCGACGAGGTATTCCAATCGCACGCACATTTCAATATCCAAGATGGTGACCTCGCCATTGACCAAAGTTGCTTGACTTATTACTGGATTATAATCAGGGTGTGTAAATTTTACATCGAATATGCCTGGAGAAACCTGTCCTGTTGCATAATTTCCCAAGGGATCACTCGATTCTCTATTGAGATCATTTGATAAGATTTCTACTTTAACCCCATTGATAGGGGATCCAGAATCACAATCAGTAATATTACCTTCCAACCAACAGGCGCGTGGATAATTGGCTTCGAAAACATATAGGCCTGTCTGCATATCACTAGCTAATATATAACCAGATTCTAAATATGGAAAAGCACCCCAGCATCCAAAGAAATCTCCATCAGGTCCCAAGAAAGTATCATAAGAACCCACTTTTACCAAGTTGTGTGGACGTTTTGCATCGACTACAACCACGCCATCCGTATACCAAGAAGTAACCAAATAACCATCAAAATAATGGGTGTTATGGGGGATGACATTTCTATTCTCCGTTTCTAAAGGCTGATATTTATCTAAGAATTTAATGTTTTGGGGATCTGAAATGTCATAAGAATCAACAAAAGCGTTGGGTTGTTCATCTGTTGTGAAAAGATACTTCCCATCATCTGATAACCAAGCATTATGAGTGAATACAGTGGAAGTCGATTGCGAACCCAAATTGACTATGTTTGCCTTGTCTGATACATCGTAGATTGTAAATTCTCCTTCTTCGATTTCAGAAGAATACATCGTATCTCCACGAACGTAAATGTCATGAGCATATCGATCATAATTTGCTCCTAATTGAATAGGGTTATTAGGATCTGTTGTAATATCCAAAATGACTGCCCCTCCGTCACCGTTGCATCCGGCGAGATAACAAACACCATTTTCATCAATATACAAATTGTGACATCTTCTTAGAAGAGTCGGATTTGGTTCTGTAATCTCTAACATAGGTTTCCAGAACTTATAGCTGATATCGCTTGGAGCATTGGTCATGTCTATGATTAATAACCCATCTTCACCGACATCGGTTGTTACATAAATATGTGTATTCCAACTCTTCATATCTCGCCAAGTCGAGGCTTCTCCCGGAATTTTTATACGTTCGATGGGATTGGCTGGATCTTCCAGTGAAAATATGGTTGTGTTGGTAAAAGAACCTATTACTGCGTATTCAATACCGTTTGCATCTTTATATCCCCATATGTCGTTCCCTTGTTCTCCTAATTCCACATTGGCGACTAGTTCAAGGTTAAGATTATCCTGAGAATATCCCAATGAGAACACAATGAATAAGTTGAAGATTAAGCTAAGTAGTTTCATTTTTTAGTTAAATCGTTAGTAGAGAAGGGCGTTATTCTATACCTGAATTAGACGCCAAAAATAGTATTAAGTCCCATGTTCTCGTGGTTATGATGGAGAATTTGTAAGACATTTAATCACTTTTGGGGATAATCATGGTGGTTAGTCTTGAAATACAGATCATTTCATTGGATTCATTGCTTATTTCTATATTCCATACGTGTAAACTTTTGCCTATTTTAATTGGGCTGACCTTTGCATATACCTTGCCTTCTTTAACACTTCTTAGATGATTGGCATTAATTTCAATGCCGACAACCTTATCCCGCAAGGGGTTTTGACAAACACATACCGAAGCAACGCTACCTACCGTTTCTGCCAAAACCACGCTGGCACCTCCATGTAGTAGACCCATGGGTTGTTTTGTTCGATGATCAACTGGCATGGAGGCTATCAAATAATTTTCGTGAACTTCTAAAAATTTGATGTCCAAATATCCACTCATCGAATTTTTACCGATTTCGTTTAAAAAGTTAATGTCAATTGATTTGCTAAATACCATTTCTTTACTTT
>JAHDCZ010000179.1 GCA_020629615.1 Saprospiraceae bacterium | reverse complement strand
TGATTTCTATAATTTACGATTAATCTAGTTTTACAATTGTTGACTCCTGTCAATGCAGGGTTCAAATTAAGCGGAGACATATAGAACTGAGAAAAGTGTATGTCCTGAGCTTCCACTCGACTTAAAAATGAGCAACAAAAAACAACTAATAGAAACGGTATAAGTTTTTTCATTCTTTTCCTTTTTAACACGCGTTGATAATCCTTCGCAACGAGGAACTATAAAAATAGCAATTAATGTGTATTATTTTATTCTGACCGAGTTAAATGCAGACAATTAACCAATTCTGGTTAGACATTAGATGAAAATTATTTCTCATTTGTCTTCCAAATTGCTCCAAATTGCTCCACTAAGATATTATCATAGTCATCTGCAGCCTGAAACATGTGCTCGAATAGTTTTTTTGCCGTTTGTAAATTTAAATACTGGTCATAAATCAAAAGGGAGATAATTATATCATTTCCCTTCACACTAAAAGTAAGACCACCTAATTCATAATTTCGCTGCAAAAGATACTCATAAAGTGAATGAATATTTTCTTTTGGTAACGAACATAAATAGGCGTCACTGATAATTAATCCAGATTTTTCGTGGTATGAAATGTTAATTTTAGCGCTCCCTTGCACAACCTGCCAGTTATAAGGTCCTCTACGTGAGAGGTTTATATCAAAACCCAATTCGGACAGCATATCCTCCACCGTTTTATTGATTCCCATGGGTTCGTAGGACTCTAAATCAGAAATCATTTTTATTGTAGAACCACATTTTGGGCAATAGCCCTGAACATCAGAACGATCAAAAACGAGATTTAAGCAAGAATTACATCGAACACCCGCTTGACCATTCCCTTTCAAAAATTCTTCAAGCGTAATAGTCAAATACTTGATCGGTAGTGAAAAACCAATGTTATTTCCATTCCGAATGATAAAAGTATTCACACCGATCACATGTGCACTTTTATCAACGAGAGGACCTCCGCTATTTCCAGGATTTAAAGCCGCATCGTGCTGAATAAACTCAATTTCGTCCTGCTTGTGCAGCATATTCGATATAATTCCTTGTGTTGCGGTGTACTCAAATCCAAATGGGTGGCCAATCGCAATGACTTGATCTCCCTCCTTTATTTGTTCAAAATTCCCCAATTTTAATTCGGGCATTTCGTGCTTATTAGGAGCATGTAGAAATGCTAGGTCGTACTTCGGATCGACATAACACACTTCAACGATTTGTTTCTCAAAAGTATCGCCATCGATGACCACTTCTTTATTATCTCGAACGACATGTTCATTGGTAACGATTAAATCGTATTCTTTTAGATAGAATCCAGTTCCAGTACTAAAAGGGGTAGCGATCTGAATGACACCAGTACGATAAATTGATATGACATCTCTAGAATCCATTTATGCAGGAATTTTTGACATGTCCAATTTCTTAATCATCAACAAAAAGCTTTTGGCAAAAACTAGATCATTGTCATATCGCAAGGATTTCAAATCTGGATTCACTCGAGAATATTGATGCTTATACTTTTTCTTTATCTCCGTGATTTTATTAGCAATAGCACTTTTGTTCAGTTTTCCGTTTTCACGATAAGCGAGTTGAAAACCGAGAGATTTAAAATAATCCCATTCCATGATCTGGTAATAGAGATGGAGCAGAGCGCGATCAGGTTCGGGCAGAGAATAACTAAACAATAAGTACCCGACAATATATCCCGGAATCGACAAGGCAACCTTTTCATGTCCATTTGCCTTATACCAATCCATGTTTGATAACTCATTATCTATCAAATTAGACAACTGTTCGTGACCAGCTGGAGAAGTAATTCCGAAAGTAGAAATGACTTCGTAACACTCTTCGACAAACTCTTCTTTTGAACGCTGCAATAATTTTTTAAACTCCCGTCTTATTTGATCGTTCTTTCGATGCGCATCAGGTATTTCATTGGAAAAAAATAAGCGATTAATCTTTTCTACGCCTTCCATAATCGCACCTTCTGGCTTGATCAAATAATCTATTTTCAATGCCAGATCGAGCAACAGGTAACTAGCTCCACCGGGATAATGATTCATATTTAATTTACCCTCGTCAATTTCTTTAAAGACAGATAGAATCGATTTTTGTAAAAATTCAAATTTTTTATCGACTACTTCTGACGCTAGAGGAATAATATGGGCTGTATCTATAGCTTCCAGATGATCAAACTCATCTACCAAAATGTCATCCTGCTTATCCGAATTGGTTGCCAATTCCTTTAGTGCATAATAAAATTTGTAAGGAGAATTATCAAGAACACTAGTCGTAAAAACCATGGTTAAATTTTTATCCGCGTCAAGCGCGAATCGGGTATATTTAAGACCAAAATTCTTCTCTAGCAATCGTCGTAAAAGTCCAACATTTGATTCTTCTACCCTAACAATTTTGGATTCCGCTCGTAATTTGACGGTATCCGCAACTCCTGTAATCTTTTTGGACCCTTGAAAAACTTCAAAATGCAATTTTTGATTTTCGTACCAGTATTTTACATTGCCTTCTCTTTCGTCGGAAAGGTAATCCAAAAAATTCTCGTAGGATGATAGGTAAGCTCCTTCTTCAAAATTGCGAATTGCCGCATCCCAAGCATCATATTTCTCATCATTTTTATATGAATCCGAGTAGCGACCAAACCGGAGGTCAGGTTGTTTTAAATCGGGTTTGCCAAAGCCAAATATGGTGTTAAGAATGCTCAATTTGGTAACAAGTCGTTTTTAATGGGCAGTAATTTAATAAAACTTTGAAATTATCGAGTGATGAACATTCAAGTTGTAAATTTTAGTTTTTAAAAAATTTAGAATTAATATCGTTGATTCGATTAAATATTATTACCCGATGAATTTCAGAACAGCCATTCAAATAGAAAAAACAACGTTCAATATTTCTCATTTGGATGGAATCCTAGCAATGGGATCATGCTTTACAGAACATATTGGCCAACGACTCTTTTATCATCAATTTAAAATAAACCAAAACCCATTGGGTATTTCTTATAATCCCATCAGTATTTCAAAACATCTCCTTTTACTGGCTGGTCAAGCATGTGACTCGGAATCAACCACTGAATATGATGGATATTTTTTTCATTACGATTTTCATAGTTCGTTTTTTGATACGAGTTCGAAGGCGTTAATCCATCAACTCAGAGAAAAAATAAAAGCTGCTCAATCATCATTGGCAAGGACCAACGTTCTCATCCTTTCTTTTGGTACGAGCATCGTTTACAGACATAAAAAAAATACCAATATTGTCAACAATTGTCACAAACAAAACGCAGATCAATTTGAGAAAATTCAGCTTTCTCCTAATCAAATGATTCAAGCCCTAGTGCATTCAATTCAAAAAATAAAAGAGCTTAATCCCGAGCTTCAATTCATTTTTACACTGAGTCCCGTCCGCCATTTGCGATTTGGCATGAGAGAAAATTCTGTGAGTAAAGCCGCTTTAAATTGGGCCATTAATGAACTTTGCAATGAACATGATTATTGTCATTATTTCCCATCGTACGAAATATTTATGGATGATTTAAGAGATTATCGGTTTTACGACAGCGATTTGCTGCACCCATCAGTTGAAGGAGTAGAATATGTCTGGAATTTGTTTTCAGAAACTTATTTTGAAGATCACACCAAAAATCTGAATCAAAATATTCATACTATTCAACAGGGATTGTCACATCGACCCTTCCATGAAAAATCCTTGGCACATCAAAAATTTAAGGAGAACTTGCAACGAAAGATTAATCATTTAAAAACTTCTTATCCTGAGTTTTGTTGGAATATATAGAACTAAAATTGAATGTTTATGAATCAGAATAGTGGAATAATTATTCACGGTAGCAGTCGATCTGATGGAAACACCATGGCTTCCGCCGAATATTTCTCTTCACTTTCAGCTTATCCAATATTGGATCTGGGTCCTAGAAAGATTCATCATTTTGATTATCAATTTTCTCATGATGACGATGATTTTCTGCCTACAATGGAAGAGGTACTTAAATATGATACCATCGTTTTTGCGACCCCGGTATATTGGTATGCCATGAGTGGAAGATTAAAAGTGTTTATCGATCGTTTCACCGATTTACTGAATCACAAAAAATCCATGGGTTATCAATTGAAAGGAAAAAGAATGGCACTCATATCTTCTAGTTCGGAAGAATCTCTCGATAAAGGATTTAGCAAAGTTTTTGAATTAACTGCGGATTACTTGCATATGGATTTTGTGGGTCATGCGCATACTTGGATGGA
>JAHDCZ010000178.1 GCA_020629615.1 Saprospiraceae bacterium | reverse complement strand
GATTTTATTGTTCCTAAATATTATTCAATATCAAATTTTCAAAAAGGATTAGCTCTAGTCGAATACGAGCGTGGTAAATTTGGATATATCGATACCAAAGGAACAGAATATTTTTACCGTTAAGAATGAGTGTTAGAATAAATAGTATTCAAATCCCGAATCCCGAATCCCGATTCTCAGAATCTCGGATCTCAAGATCTACTCCTCCTCCAAAACCAAAAGCGATTACTTTGTAAGTGAGGAAGGGCGGCAGGGAATTATTTAAAACCAATAATTTCAATATTATTTTCCAAATTGATTTTCCTATTACAAAATATTAAGACTATCTTTTAGGACAAACTAGAATGATGCGCTTACTAATATTGGCCCTTTTTTTATTTTTTCCTCTTATAGGAATTAGTCAGAATGATTGTGCCAATCTACCAGAAACTTTCAGAGACGAGACCGAATGTGAAGTCCTTTGGAAAGACTGGGACTTGAGCAGTTGTATTGGAGTTAGAGATAAGCTGTATGCTCATGATTTCGATCAAGATGAAATTGACGAATTGATCATTGGTAATTTCAATTATTGGCAAGTCTTAAAGTATTCTGCAGTTAAAGATACTTTTGAGTATTTCTACCAAAGTGAATATTATAAGGATATCAGAATGTTTAAAATCTTAGATTTTAGAGATGATGGTGTAATGGACGTAGTAATTCACCATAGGACAAATTATGATTACGAAGTACAAATAATTAGTCTTGATGATTTTGAAATAATTCATACAATTCATCTTCCTTGGGAGCTGGAATTACATCCCAAAGAAGTGGTCTATAGTAACATTGTTCCAAATGGTGACAAGTATTTGGTTTTTTCAGGCTCTAATAAGGTTTTTGTTTACGACGAAATCCTTGGCGAAATGATTAGTGTGACTAGTGTTACAAGCGGTGATTTTGCGCTCGGAAATATAGATTCCGATGAGCAACTTGAAATTGTTTTTGACAATGGGGATATTTGGGAATTTAATGAGGAAGGAGAATTGATTTTTCAAAAAGATCTTTTAACAGAAACTTTGCTTTTAAAACGATTTGTAGAATTCGAAAATATTGATGGAGACCCTTGGGATGAGATTATCTTTGCTGGATTCGGTGATATTATAGCAATAAATGCTGAAACAGAGGATACTATTTATTCAATTGATCCGGACTATATAGCAGAGACTCTGGAAATGTTCGATTTCAATAACGATGGAACGAAGGACATTTTTTACGGAGACGACCAGTGGGGTGGTATTCATATTCATAACGGATTAAATGGCGATATACTATGGACTATTGAAAACCCTAGTCATGGAACGGATGCAATTGTTTACGGTAATTTTGACGACGATGACAGCCGAGAAATATTTTGGTCAGGAAATTGTTTCTCTCGCGAGAGATTGCATTTAGCGGATATTCAGATCAATGCTATACAATGGTCATCTATGGATCTGAATGGTCCAAATTACACTGTAGAGATTGCAGATCTTAATCAAGATAATTCAAATGAAATCATCACATGGAGCGCTTCGTCAGACGACTCATATGGTGGAAGTGTTTTGAGCATTTATGATCAGGAAACGAAGGAACTTATTCATCGAGTAAATTTTGATGGATTAACAGGGAACAATGACTTTTATGTTTGGGACATGCACATTTTTGATGCTGGAAATGATGGTGATTTGGATATTATGTTTTTTTCTTTTGGGAATCTGCATGTAATTGATGGAACGACTTATACCATAGAATCAGAAATAGATTTAGACATTAACCTTTCTGGCTTAGCAGGTATAGAAATGGCTGATTTAGACGAAGATGGGATTGAAGAAATCATTGCATATGCAGGGAATACATTACTGATTATAAACTCAATTGATTTCACGATTAAGAATAATATTTCATTTCCAGGATCAGGTTCTTTTTTTCAACCAAAAATTAAAATTGCAAACCTTGATGAGGATAGTCATTTAGAAATTGTTTTCATTCGAGAATATTTATTGAAGCTAGACGATTATAATACCGGATACGAATTGTATGTAAGTGAAGACAACTATTACAAAGATTTTGATATTGTAGATTGGACAGGTGATGGAAAGAACGAAATCGCCGCTGGTACAGATCTAGCGAATATACATATCTTAAGTGGTGAAGATTTAAGCCTAATACAGTTCTTTAATATTGCTAATAACGATGATTTGACTGCAGTTTTTTGTTACGATATAAATCAAGACGGGGAATCAGAGCTTATCACTTCTGTAGCAAATGAGCTTCATTTTCTAAGTAAAAATGGTAACATAATAAAATCTCAGAGTTATGGTTTAATTACGGGTTTCCCCAATGCCTCTCGTATTGTTCCAGATGATGACCCTAGTTTCCCCAATATTTTGCTCGGTACAAAGGGACTTATTGAAGTATCCACTACATGTACAGAATGTTTGTGGTTTGATCCTCAATTTTGGTGTGAAAATGCAACTTGCGGGACTAATAATGGAAAAATATTTGGGATGGATATGGATACAAGTACCGTATATTATATAACCCAATTAGAAACAACATTTAGAGATTCTATTACGGGCTTAACTCCAAATTTCTATGATATAACAGCCACCAATAGTCTGGGTTGTGTACGAGAATTTGAAATTAGAATAAAAGAGGAAATTCTATCAACATTATTTTGGCCATTCCCTGCTAATGAATGTAATGCATTAAGTGGTGCCTTAGGATTTTTTGGACTTCAAGGTGCAGATCCAATATATTGTGAATGGACCAATTTAGATAATGGAATCGAAGGATTGGATTCTATAGGTGAGCAAGCCAATGTAATTGATTCATTAAGCCCTGGAACTTATGCTATAAAAATCACTGATGCTAATCATTGCATATTTATTGACACTCTTGAAATTCTCCTTAGTACTATTATTATAGATGTTGTGGTAACCCAAGCGACTTGTCCCAATCAATCTGTTGGAATAGCCTCTTTAATTTCCTCTGGTTCATTAATTGAAGAAGTATACTGGGATGGCGTTTTAGGAGGATCAGATATTGACACCTTAAGTGAAGGTTTACATACCGTTGAGGTATTCGATGCATTTGGATGTTCAAAATCCTTAAACTTTCAAGTAGAAGCATCTTTTGTTGATTTCCAACTCCTTCAATTACCTACAAACTGTGACGACCCGACTTCTGGAGATATTCTTTTGACTCCTAATATTGAAGCCCGTTTACCCTATGACATTGTATGGTCACATGGTGTAATTGACGAATTATATTTTGATGATCTACCCCTGGGAAATTATATGGTTACCATAACAGATGCATGCGATGATACGGAAATAGAAAGTATAGAAGTTGAGTCTTTTGAATTCAATGTATTATTCGAATATACCGATATTGTTTGTGCGGGAGATGAAAATGGTACAGCGACCGTAAGTATCATTGCTGGAGTATTTCCGTTTAGTTATACCTGGTCCACCGGTCAATCTACTATCGCTTCTAATAATACTAGTTCGTCTATTTTCAATCTGGGTAGTGGAGAATATACTGTTTTTGTGGAAGATGGAAATGGTTGTTCAAATCTCACATCCTTCTCTATTTCCAATCCTTTAATGTTAAGTACTGAGGCAATTGTCATAAGTGATGATTTTTCAACGAGCATAGGGGATGGCAGTATTGAAATTCTCGTATCAGGTGGAGTTCAACCCTATGAGTTTAATTGGGATTTTGGCGCGGATTCGGCGAAAATATCTGGATTACTCAGTGGTGAATATAGTGTGACAATAACGGATAACTTAGGGTGCGAAATTGATACTACAGTATTTGTCGATTTTATAAATGCTGAGGACAATGTAGTAGGGAATAATTTTAATTTATTTCCTAATCCAACCTATGGTAAAGTATTTTTTAATAATCCTTTTGAAATCAATAAGTTCGATATTGAAATATTTTCGGCTAATGGGTCAAAGATATCAACAGCTAAAATTGTTTTTGCAGAGAATAATGAGCTCTCATATATTGATATGAATGAATTGTCTCCTGGAATTTATTTTATCGGATTTTTAGTGGATGGCCAACAGAATTTTGAGAAGATTGTTCTTTTAGAGTAAACATAATTGGAATTTCTTTATCTTCTCAGCTAAAATATCCCCTTTTGTAAGATCATAACGATAAATTTTCACACTCCCTATTCCCAGATCTCAACACTTACTCCTCCTTCAAATCCAAAGCCAAATTCAATTCCGTCAACTGCTCACCATCCACTGGACTTGGTGCATCAATCAT
>JAHDCZ010000177.1 GCA_020629615.1 Saprospiraceae bacterium | reverse complement strand
TCCAAACATTTTCATTGTCGGCGGTATTCCAAAACCGAATGCGTTTGCCTTGTTTTCGTGTCTTGGCAATAAGTGGCACAAGAGCTCGAGATTCTTCTCGCTTTAGGCCACCAAAGCCTTTCCATTTGGAATGATCTTTATAATTGACACTAATGAATGGCATCAGTCTGGAGTCAAACAGTGATTTAAGATCTTCTTCTCTACCATCAACAAAGAAGAAGGGGAAGTTCAAATTAAATAATATATCAGATCGATTGATATCTCCCGATAAAATAATTTGAAGCGGTTTCCAGTTATCCAGTTGATCTTTGCGCATCAAATAATCTTCATATAAAAGCAATTTCTCGTGAAGAAGTTTGAGTGTCAGTTGATCTGGTTTTTTCAAATCGACAAATAAATATCGAGTGATGCTATCATTACTATATTTCCAATTTTGAAAACTATCAAAATGCAATTTTAGGGGCTCTAAATACATCCATTGAAGCTCACCTTTAAAATCTCGTTTGTTATCACTATGACTTACCACCAATCGATTGTTGACTCGAACGATATCTACTTCGATCGAACTAAAATTTTCCGCTAGAGCGGTATAAAGGGGGTAATCTTGTTCATAGTCATTGTGAGAATGGGCTAGGATATGGCTTTTTCGTAAAGGCTCCTGAGAATAAGTAATTGTAATAAATAACAAAGAGAGTACAAATATTAAAAGTCGGTTTCGATCGATCACGATTGAGATTTATTATATTGCAAAACTAGTTTTTTATCACATTAAAATCGAAATAATGACTACACAAGAAATTGCAAACAAATTAGTCGAGTATTGCCGAAGTGGTGATTATGAAAACTGTTACAAGGAATTGTATTCCTCAGATTGTATCAGCTTAGAACCTCCAGGGGCAATGATAGAGCGCGCTGAAGGCTTGGAAGCCATGGCTGAAAAAGGAAAGAAATGGAATGAATCCATGGAAGAATTTCACGGATCTTCCGTTGGAGAACCCATTGTAGCAGGAAACCATTTCAGTATTCCAATGATGGTGGACGCTACATTCAAGAACAGAGGTCGACAAAAAACAGAAGAAATTTGTGTTTATGAAGTGAAAGATGGACGTATCATTAAAGAGCAGTTCTTTTATTAACTGAAAGCCATTCTTTAGGCGTATTGGCCTTTAAATTTATTAATCTTTGGTCGCACTAGCCTTTGGTCGTATTATAAGTTGTTTTAATCTAAATTTCAGTGTTTTGGTAATTAAAATGCTCAACTTTGTGGTCCAACATCAAAACAACAAATGACCAAATTTTATACCCTAGGTTTATTTCTAATAGCTCAATTGACTTTCGGGCAAGAGTATGCAGTTACTGGAAATGTCATTGACGGAAATAAAGAGGCTGTCGCTTTCGCGAATGTGATCCTCAAACAAAATGATGCCATTTATAAAATCGAAACAACGGATGATGATGGATCATTCACGTTTCAGAAAATTCCGAATGGATCTTATCAAATTACATATAGTTTTATTGGTCTTCAAGAATTGACGAATACAATAGCAGTAGAGGGGAAGGATATTGATTTAGGAAGGATTGTAATGGAAATGGGGGGAGTCGAATTAGAAACAGCAATCGTAACGGCTCGTCGTGCTTTGGTTGAGGTGAAATCGGACCGTACCGTGTTTAATGTTGAAGGTACCGTGAATAGTGCTGGAGACAATGTTATTGGATTACTTCGAAAAGCACCAGGAGTAATACTCGACAATAACAATAATATTACTGTATTGGGAAGGAGTGGTGTTTTGGTCTATGTCGATGGAAAGCGATTGCCTATGGCTGGAGATGATTTGACCAATTATCTACAATCAATACCCTCTGAACAAATCGATCGAATCGATATCATTTCCAATCCAGGAGCCAAATATGAAGCAGAAGGAAATGCAGGTATCATTGACATACGATTAAAGAAAAATCAAAATGTAGGGACCAATGGCGTCGCCTCAGTCGCTTACAGTATTGGACGTTTCCCACGATATAATCTCAATCTAAGTGGAAATAGAAGAACGGACAATTTTAATGTGTTTGCTTCGGCTGGCTACAATCGAAATAAGGGATATAACGATATGTTGTTTACATCAGATTTGAATAACATTTTTGTGGAGGAATCGACTTATGCGATCAGTGATCAAAATGGAATTGATTCAAGATTAGGGGTAGATTATTTCGTAAATGAAAATTCCACCATCGGTGTGCTATATTCAGGAGGGTTTTCCGAAAGAAATGAATTGGTTAATAACCGAATTGAATTATCTCCATTGGATTCACCAACTCTGCTGGATAGTATTTTGGTTGCGGCAAATGAATCCATAATTGATCAAAGTCGGAATACTTTTAATGTCAATTATGCATACAACACCAAAGCAAGATCATTGAATATAGACGCCGATTATGGTCGCTATCGCAACGATAGTAATCTGGATCAACCCAATACATATTATGACCCCACTGAATCTTTTATTGTATTTAGAAACAGTAACTATTTTGAAACGCCTACTGATATTGACATCTATACGTTTAAAACAGATTTTGAACAAGATTTTTTCAATGGAAGATTAGGAATAGGTGCCAAGTATTCGCAAGTAGTGACGGAAAATACTTTTTTGTTCTATGATGCCAATGGTCCTGAAAATGTGTTAATCAATGCACGATCAAACAGTTTTGATTATGATGAAAAAGTATATGCTGGATACATAAACTATAATAAACAACTCTCGCCTCAATGGAGTCTTAATTCTGGATTGAGAGTTGAATTAACCGATGCTTTTGGAGATTTACAAGCATTCGACCCCAGTCAGCAAGAACCGCCGGCAGATTTAAATTATACCAATTTCTTCCCTAATCTTGGATTAAGTTACAACTGGAAACCGGCACACAGTTTTAGTTTGAGTTATGGTAGACGAATTAATCGTCCAGATTATAACGTATTGAATCCATTCAGACAGCAATTGAGTGAGATTTCTGTGATGGTTGGTAATCCTTTCTTGAACCCAGAAATCGTAAATAATTACGAATTTGGATACACTTATGGGTATCGATATAATTTTAAACTGTCTTTTAGCCGAACAAGAGATCAGATCACTCGATTAATTGGGCCGGACGAATTTGATATTCGATCTACAATAATTGCATGGGATAATTTGGCGACCCAAGATGTGATTGGATTCAATATGGCATTGCCCTTTCAGTTTACGGGTTGGTGGAGTGCTTTTTTCAATGTGTCTGCCAGTTATATTGATAATCAAGCGGATTATGGAGATGGCGCTATAGTTGATGTCCAAGTTTTTAATTATAACATGTTTTCTCAACAGACTTTCAATCTAGCAAAGGATTTTATCGGAGAGATTTCTGGTTATTATTCTGGTCCAGGAGTCTGGGGAGGCGTTTTTGAATATGATTCTCAGTGGGCATTAAATCTAGGAGTCCAAAAGAAATTTTTCAGTAAAAAATTGAATGTTAAATTATCAGTTGAAGATATTTTCTTTCAATCTGGTTGGAGTGGTGATTCTTACTTCGATGGCTTGTCAAGTACAGGACGAGGATATTGGGATAGTCGGAGAGCTAGTATTTCTCTTTCTTATAATTTTGGAAATAATAAATTGAAAACTAGGAATAGGAAAACAGGTATTGAAGAAGAGAGCAAAAGGGTAGGGAATGAATAATAAAACATAGAGAAATTGTTCTAATTCCCTTCAGGATCATCTATTTTTACTCCTAATTCATCCAAAAGTTCTTGTAATTCTTTAAAATAGCGCTCTTCACCAGCAGTCCACGACTCAAAAATAGGTATCCACGATTGCTTTGTTCTTCTTTTGAATGTTTCATATTCTTTATCTGATAATTTATCTGATAAGGTTGAAATCATGTGATATGGTGCCATAATGTTGACTTCGGACATCCGATCCGAGGCATTTTGGTCCGCCTCGATTAAATATTTGTTGATTTGATAACACCTTGCTATTTTTCGATAAAGATCAGCATCAGTGTGTGTTTTGAAGACTTGGTTTTCGGCTAGCTTCCATGCAATGTTTTGTAGATGTGGTGCATTTAAAACAATATTTGCTTCCAAAGGAGTCTGTTGAAGCTTTTTTAATAGCCCTTGGTGGTAAGGTAAGGCCTTCTTTATTTCCTTAAAATTATGAGCGAGTTCTATTTTTATCCCTTCTAGGTAATTCTCGCTTTCGCGAATGGCTTTACGTTCTTCGTTCCAAGAGTTAAGCGCAAAAGCAATCAAGATACCTAGTGTCACAATGACGAGTTCTCGTATGTTTTCTTTCATCCCTGCAAACGTTGTTCACTCAATTTAGGAAACTTCAATAAAGTCTGAAAAATTATTCTTTTTTATTTGT
>JAHDCZ010000176.1 GCA_020629615.1 Saprospiraceae bacterium | reverse complement strand
GACCACATCCTTTGTTTGTTTCTTTTGTTGCGGCTTCCGCCGAATATAAAAAGGCAAATAAGTAGTGAAAAAATTAAAACTGGATGAACTTAATCGCTTAACAGTATCAGAGTTTAAAGAGACTGATAAAATTCCTGTAGTTATTGTATTGGATAATATACGATCTGGAATGAATGTGGGCTCATTTTTTAGAACTGCCGATGCATATGCCTGTGAAAAAATAATATTAACAGGTATTTGTCCAGTCCCTCCCCATAAGGAAATTAACAAAACGGCCATCGGTGCCGATGCTTCCATGGATTGGGAGTATGTGGAAAATACGGTAGATGCTTTAATTAACCTGAAAGCACAGGGTTATCAAATCATATCTGTCGAACAAACAGATTCAAGTGTACCATTACATAATTATTCACATCTGAATATCGTTAAGCTTGCCGTTGTTTTTGGAAATGAAGTTGATGGTGTTTCTGATCAAGCCATTAGTTTATCGGATCATTGTATTGAAATACCTCAATATGGCACAAAACATTCACTTAATGTTTCAGTTTGCGGAGGAACCGTTTTGTATGAGTTGAATAACTACTATCGTCAGAGTTGAAATTTCGTTGAACTTATGTAATTAGCTCAACTTGTAATCTTGATTATTTCATGCTATTTTTAAGTTTTGAATGTTAAGCAATCTTGCTACCATGAATAATATTTTAGCGCTATTAATTTCGATGACGTTATCTGTCAGCACAATTTTTGGTCAAACACAAACTTGTTTGGAAAATTTAGATCATCCATCATTTCATTCATTGGGACAATCTAGCTCTTCAGAAGATTTAAAAAGAGAATATATTCTTTATATCCCAGAGAATTATGATGAGAATTTGCCAAGCCCTTTAGTGATTGCCATGCATGGATTTGGAGATTGTGCTTCGAGCTTTTCTAGCTTTTTAGGAGAGTATCACGAATTTAATAAATTGGCGGACCAAGAAAATTTTATTGTGGCTTATCCTCAAGGTGCTTACAGACCAGAAAAAGAAGACACATATTGGGAACCTGGGGATAATGGAATGGAAAATATACTCGAAAATGATGTTTTTTTTATTGAGGAACTGGTCAAAGAAATCAGTAATAATTACAATATAAATTCAAATAAAATATATGCCTGCGGATACTCAAATGGAGGTATGATGAGCTATAGTTTGGCTTGTAATCAAAGTAATCTATTTTCGGGAATAGGTATCATGTCCGGTACAATGCTCGAAGAAGAATGCATGCCGCAAAAATCAATTCCGATCATTGCTTTTCATGGTATAGCTGATGAAGTATTACCTTATGAGGGAAATATTTGGTATCAATCTGTTGCTGATGTGGTTGATTTTTGGTTGGATAAAAACGCTATAGATGCTTCTAGTCAATTAAGCTATGAATTAAACGATGGTAAGGTGATTCTCGATGAGTATTCAGCAGATGCTGATGGGGCTTGTCTCAGTCTTTATACCATTAATGAAGAGCTAGATAAGCCTGGAGGACATGATTGGTTTAGTGCAGCAATTGAGGGGAGAACACCGAATAAAATTATGTGGGATTTCTTTAATGACGCCTGTGATTCTGGAAGTACTTCGACTCAAGATGTTGGCACTCTGTATAATTTAAATTTATTCCCTAATCCCGCATTTGGTCAAATCAATGTGGAAACAAGTAGTAGTCAAAATCAAGTTTTTACAATTTTCAATGCGCAAGGAAAAATAGTATATCAATCTAAGATACTAAGTGATAAATTACAAGTTGATCTTAGGAGCTTTCATTCGGGAATGTACTTTGCCAAGATTGATGGAACGTATAGAAAATTTATAAAGCAGTAATTGATTTCAATATCTATTCCGGATTTAATTGATGAATACTTTCTAGCAAATAGGCTCTAGCTAAGTTAGCATGATAGCTACTATCTTGACTCTCATCTAAAATGGCAATTTTATCACGGAGTCGATCCATTACAATTTTACCACTTTCAGTAACTAATCCGTATGTATTATCCGTTGTCCAAAAGGCTCCTTGCCTAGATATTGAATTACGGAAGGAGTCATTATTTATTTTTAACTGGGATAGAATAAAAGGGGCTAAGTCATGATGATTCCAGATTTGTTTTATCTTCTTTCCTCGAAACGTATCTTTTAGTAATGGGCTATATATTAGGCATGGAACTTTAAATCTATCGTGATCATTATAGTGTTTGTTTTGAAGATGTAAACTTCCATGATCAGATACGATAAAATAAATAATGTTTTCCTCTTCCGAATAATTTTTGATCAAATGGCCGAGTGCTTCATCACTATACTTTACTGATTGTTTGTAGAGTTCAGGTATACTTAAGTCACTTTTGTAATTTGGAAAATCAAAAGGACTATGACTTGATTGAAATAGAAGTGTACAGAATGATTTTCCCCGTAATTCATTGCCGTTTTTGAGAAAGTAGCTGACCAAATCTTTATCTGCCACTCCCCATTCTGTATTATGAAGTTTTTTATTAAAGTCATTTTTGCCAATGACAAGATCAATGTTTTGACTGGCGAGATACTGTGCCAAATTTGAAAACAATAAATCGCCACCATAATAAAATGCTGTGTGAAACTTCTGTGTGTGAAAGCTTTTAAAAAGCGAGGGAGCGGATTCATAAAGACTTGAGCTATTCATTAAATTAAGACTCGGAACAGCTGAAATACCGTTAATCATAGCAAGTAGCCCTTGGTCTGTGCGAAAACCAGATGAATAAAGTTGACTGAATACTAATCCGTTTTTGGCAAGTTGATCAAAGTTTGGGGTCCATGTTTGATCAGGATTGTTGTATACACTCGAAAGATCAGTGCTCCAACCTTCTAAAATGATTAAAACAACTTTTAAATTTTCAAAATCTTCTATTTCAAACAATTCCAAAGTATCCGGTGCAGTACTTGACTTTAGAAGAGAATTCCAATTTGGGAGTAAAGGGATAGGAGATATGTTTTGGCTACGATGTTGGAGATGATCATAGATCAAATAATTTGTTTTGTTGACGCATACAAAATTGTCAAGACTATTGTTTGAGTGAAAAGCGATAGACGGTTTGATCGGTAATTTTTGAATGCCTCCACGACTACCGATAAAGAGCAGAATAAAGCAAGAGATGATCGGTAGCCAATTATTGTCATG
Source organism: Saprospiraceae bacterium (assembly GCA_020629615.1). Lineage (GTDB taxonomy): Bacteria > Bacteroidota > Bacteroidia > Chitinophagales > Saprospiraceae > JAHDCZ01. Next base: position 1,235 of record JAHDCZ010000176.1, on the reverse strand, counting down.
AAATTGCTTCTGAGAAAAGACTTTGAAAATCTTTTGATATGAATAAATAGATCCAATGAATACGAGAAGAAACCAAAAATTTACACCAGCCAAAAGATATGGCTTAGAACTCGCAATTGATTCTTTTGGATTAAGTAGATAATTAATCGCTCGAAAATTGAGGGTCGATCCCCATTCTTGAAAAAGATGAAGACTTGCCACTTCAATAAAAAAAATGATAATTAAATAGCTCAAACCTAAATGAAAACAAATTGATTTAAGCTTTTTCTTGATAGCAATGTTATTGATTAGCCAAAATATGGATGAAATAATTGTGAATATACTGGCCATGGCAGAATCCAAGTGCACAGATTTTTTCAAGATGGTATAAACCGAATCAAGATCAGTAAAGAAGTAACTAATCCATATAATGCGATAGAATAAAAAAACAACTAAAAGAAAAAGGTACTGAAATATCGGGAAATAGGGTATATATCTCAAAGATTAGAAATAAAATCGCTCAAATTAATACTTGTAGTCGGGTCTAAATCCAATGCGAAATCCAAGTTGCAACTGTCCATTGGATGTTTTTTCATCTCTTGTTGGACCTTCATTAATCGTAAAGTTATCGATGTACGTATTAAAGGTGTTGTTCATCACGCTTGGATAGTAGTTATACATTACAAATGGTGTAATGGTAATAAGATTATTAATCCCAAAATCAATCCCAGCACCTAGACCTATTTTATAGGTAAAATGGTTATTAGAATATTCAAAGGATTCTCCTTTTAATTCAAATTGATTAAAGTTAACTCCTGGAGATAGCATTAAAAAGAACCCTTTTTTCATAAAGCCTCCTCCTTTTGACCAAGTCGGACAATCACAATCTCCTTCAAAATCCAAAAGATAGAAATGCGTATTGATATTCAATCCAAATTGTTGAAAGTTAATGTTAGAAATACTTGGTAAATCACTTTCTCCGCTAGACACCGCGTAACTGAATTCAGGAAAAAATTCTATTCGATGATTTTTCAATCGTAACCAATAATCTACGCCTGCTTCTAATCCAGTGTTAAATACATCTTCAGTGAACTGCAACTCCGATGTATAGTTACTATTCCAATCAGAAAATCCATTATTATTATACTTTATAGAGGCACCAAATTGCCCATTCGCCGAAAGGCAAAAAATCATAAAAGATAAAGAAAGGAAGTAACGCATGATATTTTCTTTTAATTAAAACGATTCTATTAAAA
>JAHDCZ010000175.1 GCA_020629615.1 Saprospiraceae bacterium | reverse complement strand
GCTTACTTACATTACTCAAATCTCCTGTGGAAGGAATAAAATTACCATCCTTATCAGCAAATGCCGTGATATAATAAGAGTCAGGATGAAGATATGTTGCAACATATATTGTTTCTAAATACCCTACGGTGATCGTTCGGATCACTTTGCGATCCAAATTATTAAAATCGATTTGACCACTACTATCAACAATTGGTTCAGTGGACAAATACAGAATTAAATCAAAGTCATTAATCGAAGCATCACGGTCAATATTAATTGTCAAATCACTTAAATAACCATGAGCACTTTTAGGAAAAGGGTCCTCACTTTCTTCTAAAAATAAAGCAGAGTCCGGGTCAATGAGATTTACAAATTGATCATTGAGATTAACTTCAGAAACAGCCTGGGGAAAATTAAAATGATCTTTAGCAGATTGTGCAAAAGATGGATTATAATTTGTTCCTTCAAATCCCATATGATGTATCGGTTGATCAAGCGTACCACTATTATCTTTGTAAGCATCAAATTTTAAAGTACCATTCTCAAATCGAAATTCCATATAGGCACGATTTTCCTTACCCACCGCATCGACTAGCCTATAATATCTGTTTCCGTTACTTTCTGTTGCTTGATCCAACACAAAATAAGTGGCTCGATATTGATTTCCCAACCATCCTCCATTCCTTGCCATGATTTGTTTTTTTCCTTCAAAATCCGCGACAAAGACTGAAGTAATAATATTTTCATTGGTGCTGCCCTCATAAATAGAATGCGTGTGAGAAGCCGATATTGGACGAAAGTCAAAAGCAAACCAATCGAAGGTTCCAAATGTGGTTTCGTTGGTACCCACCCAGTGTCCAGTCAAATCATTCAACAATTCAAAACCCTCGATATCCGAAGAACTGGTCATTGGTTGTTCCACCTCGCAACTGGTGGTCAAAATAATTATACAAGTCAATAAAAAAAGTAAATGATTCATCTTCACAAAATGTTTATACAATAACTGATTTGTTGATTAATTTCTTGTTCAAACGAACAAAATTGCAAATTTTAAAAAAAGATGGAAGACCAATGAATGTTAATGGCGCAAATTGACTTAGACCTTCATTAACCTGATCACTTCACGACTTTTGTCTGTTATGATATGCAAAAAATAAACGCCATTTACCAAATCTTGAACATTAAGTCGAGTTTGGTTTGTCATTTGATTTTTTAACAAAACTCCTGAAGATGAAAAAACTTGTAGACTTTTGATTCTCTCAGAAGTTACAATTTGAACAAAATCACTCGCGGGATTCGGGAAGATAGCGATCGATTGTTCAACCTCCTCCTTGGTCGATGTCATGGTCGAATTGTTGGCATTAAAAGTATAAGGTCGAATTTGAAAATTTCCTGTACCATTTGGCACTCGTGCATAACTCATATTTAATTCTTGACCTTCATAACTTACTTGATCTAAAATGGTCATATCTTCGTATACAAAGAGTAAATCCCCTTGCGATTTTTCGATTTTAAAATTGGCATGAACGCCTTGTTGATCAACATCTCGATCCGCCCAAACAATTTGAAAACCCTTTGCGGGAATAATGACCTCAGATTTAAAGTTCCATTTCTTTGGAAAATCAATATCATCGCTTAGATAGAAATGCTCATTCAAAACAATATCCTGATCTGAATTATTGTAAAGTTCGATCCAGTCTGGTGTGCCACCATCGGGTTCAGTTATTCCTCCAATACTATCCGTAGATGCGGCAAATTCATTGATGACCAAATCTCCTATTTCGTAAGGGTAAGAAAAACTTTGGCAATTATAACCTTCTTGAAGCAATTGATCGGACAACCAAGTTCTTCTAGATAACAAATAATCCAATAACTCTATACCATCTTCGACTATTGCATTTTGAGAATTACTGAGAATTATATTGTAGTTACTCTTTGTTAAATCGTCTAAAAACGATCCATCTAGTAAATAGCTTCTAAACTCACAGGCTACTTCTAAGTATAAGTCTCTGTATTCAGGAGTATTCCAAATTTCGGAAGCATCCGCCTGAGGTTCCAAAGAATCGAATCCTCCTAAGCCAGACTGCATACACAGATTATAATCCCAAGGAATAAATTGGAAGAGGGATTTTTTATCACTGAAATGGACATAAAAATTGTTATTTGGAAAATTATCACCTGCTTGTATTATTTGATTTACGAGCAGAAATTTAAAGTAATTTCGAAGATTGACCACTGATAATCTATTTGCATTATTCTCCCCAAGAACTGGTGCAAAATCTTGTTGGCCATAGATCGGTTCAAAAATTTTCAGGAGGCTCCCTACATCTGCAAAGTGCTCTTTAATAAATGTCTTGTCTACCTGTTGTACTATCAGATACATTTCTATAAAAACATCATTAACATAAACCTCAGCATAAGAAGTTCTTGGTCCTGCGACACCAGCACGTCTAAATAATTCATAGGACAAGCGATCTTTTTGACGATATGGATCTGTAAAACTATTGGTCAGGTTTATCTTTTTTAATCCATCAAAACTTTGATCTGGAATGTATTCATTAAGATCAATTTTAAGTGGTGTTTGATTTTCATCAATCGAAGAAAAAAATCCTTTCGCCCTCAGGCCGACAGAATCGACAACTTGTCCATCAAATTCCATTTTCACTAGATGATATGGTCGGTTAAAGAAACTAAACGCTTCTTGTTGCAACAACTCGTACAAATTAGGCTCCTCTTCTGAAGAAAATTTAATGACGTGTAACACACTATCGTCAAACACCATATCTCCTTTGGACTGGGAAATTCCTTCTCCATAAAATAGAATAAAAAGACAGAATGTTAAAAGGAAATTGTTTCTCATAACTTTTAGTTTTTCAGCATTTCAGATGATTCAACGAAAATTAAATATCATCTATACTAAGTAGACGATAAAAAAGTCATTTGCGTTGCATTAAAATTAGAATTACTCTCTACAATTTATCTATACTATCTCTGTATGTCTTACCTAAAGGTAGATCTTTTTCGAGCACACAAACACTCTCTTTATTAAATGATAAAACCTTAATTTTATTCACAACAAAGGATTTGTGAATCCGAACAAAACGATCATCCAACTCAGTTAACAAATCACTGATCGAACGGTAAACGACATATCGTTTTTGCGGAGTATGAAAGATAACATAATTGTTCATCGCTTCGATATAAGCAATATTAGAAAGCAATAACTTAAATGTCTTTCGATCACTCTTGACATAAATATATTTTTTCCTTGGCACCAAGTCTGCCTCTTGATTGGGAGAGGATTGTTCTCTAGGACTATAACGCTTAAGGGCTTTTAAGAATCGTTCAAATGAAATAGGTTTCAAAAGATAGTCTAAAATCTCGTACTCATAACTTTCAAGTGCATAATTTCTATGTGCCGTAGTTAGAATAACCGAAGGAGGATTGTCCAAAACCTTTAAAAAATCGAGGCCATTCAATTTAGGCATCTCGATATCCAAGAACATCAGATCTACTTTATGATCTTTTAGGACAACCATGGCTTCCATGGCATTTCGACAAGTACCTACAATTTCATAACCAGACAAATCATTTAAGTACGCACTAATAATTCTTTGAGCAATACTTTCGTCATCGACTATTAAACATCTGACTTTATTCATCGATTTGTATTTCTAATGTGACTATAAATTTGTTCTCTTTCTGGTTTATTTCAAGCTGGTATCGATCGGGATAATGTAAGTTCAAGCGCCTCTTCAAATTGTCCAAGCCGAGTCCTCCTATGCTCTTATTGATTTCGATCGCAGCCGAATGTTTATTAGATTCTTCAAAATGATTTTCGACTTTAAAACGAAAGATTTTTCCATATTGATTTAATCCTATCACAATCGGTTTTAGATGCTCCATTGTCTTTACTCCATGTTTAAATGCGTTTTCAACCAAAGGCAACATGAGCAAAGGAGCAATCCTTTGATGAACATCCAAAGCATCACCTTTCTTAATGATTACTTCAACTCGATCTTTATAACGCGCTTCTTCAAGACCAATAAGATCATTAATGAGTTTAAGCTCTTTTTCAATCGTAACAGTTTCGGCCTGAGCCTCATAAAGAGAATAACTTAAAAGATCAGACAACTTCAAAATCATCGCAGGTACCTCTTTGGAAGATTCAAGTGATAAACCGTATAGATTATTAAGCGTATTAAATAAAAAATGAGGATTCACTTGTGCCTTTAAATAACTCAACTCTGCTTCTTTTTGTTCTGCAATTATCTGCTTTGCCTTATAGCTTTCTTGGTACCACTTCCATGCTTCTCGTAAGCCTATTGATAAGATAACAGGTAAGGCAATAAAAGAGGCAAACTGTACAAAGGGCCCAATCCAAAAAGGATTTAATTCATCCGCATTTGGAGCACGCATCCAAAAATATTT
>JAHDCZ010000174.1 GCA_020629615.1 Saprospiraceae bacterium | reverse complement strand
TTTGATCATTTCCCCACTTTCGACGTAAGTCGAATCGCCATAAAGCTTAAACCATTTGCCGAAAGGCATATCAAGAAAAAACATCCGTGGGTATTTAGTGATAGTATCGACAAGCAAAACAAGGAAGGTCAAGCGGGAGACCTCGCCATCATCTTTGATCGAAAAACGAATAAATTTTTAGCCGCCGGTTTATACGATCCCGATTCTCCGATCCGAATAAAACTATTTCAGTTTCATGACAAAGCAAACATCAATCTAGCATGGTTTGATCAAAAAATTGAAACTGCCTATCAAAGGCGCTTACCTCTTTTGGAAACCGACACCAATAGTTATCGATTTATTTTTGGTGAAAATGATGAGCTTCCAGGATTTATTGCGGATGTATATGATCATGTTTTGGTGGTTAAAATTTATTCCAAAATCTGGTTTCCATATTTGCATCAAATGTTACCTAGTTTGCTTCGTCTTTCTAAATGTTCGGCGATCGTATTGAGATTGAGTCGTAAAGTCCAGGAGGATCAATCTCAAGATTTTTTTAGAGATGGTAAAATTCTTTATGGTCAACTTCAGGAGGAGGAGATTATTTTTAGAGAGCATGGTTTGCGCTTTTCAGCGAATGTAATTCATGGACATAAGACGGGATATTTTCTGGACCATCGGCATAATAGAAAACGCATCGGTACTTTGGCCAATGGCAAAAAGGTACTTGATGTCTTTTCTTATGCAGGAGGATTTTCAGTTCATGCTTTAGTAGGAAATGCTAAAGAGGTCACTAGTGTTGACATTAGTAAACAAGCTCTGGAAATGGCACAAAAAAATGCCTTTCTGAATCCCCATCAGGGGAAACATCATATTCGAAGCGGTGATGCTTTTGAGGTCTTAGATCAATTAAAGCAAGAGAGAAAGACATTTGATTTAATCATTATCGATCCTCCTTCATTTGCCAAAAAAAAGGAAGAGGTCGAGGCCGCAAAGAAGCAATATGTCCGACTTGCTACATTGGGTTTGCAGTTGATTGAATCAGGTGGCATTTTACTTTTGGCCTCATGCTCTTCTCGAGTGAGCAAAGAAGAATTTAAAAATTGCTGTTTAAAAGGAATACATGCTAGCGGAAAACGTTTTGAGATTTTGGAAGAGACAGATCATGACATCGATCATCCGATCGGCTTTGAACAAGGAGCTTATTTAAAGAGCATTTATTTTCAATTCTAATTAAGCGCTTTGAAAAGGAAGAGAATAAAGAGAAAGACCGTACTCATATCCATTGTAATATTGATTGGTCTAATGAGTACGCATGAAATATTCAAGACCAACTCTGGAGAAAGTGTATCCATCGGAAGCGTTAGAAATGGCAGTGTCCAAAATGCCTATTTGGCGGATTGGAAAGGAGTAAATTATAGCTATTTCAGCTTCACTTCGTACTTCTTGGCCGACAATGCTTATCTACACTCTGACATCTATCATGTGATTAAAAAGGCGTACAAAACTTGTGAGTCAACTTGCCCTGATATTCATTTTAAATTAATGGAATGTGGAAATACAGAAGGTGGCAAAATGTATTTTCATCGGACTCATCAAAATGGTTTGGGCGTTGACTTTATGATCCCCAACACGAGAAATGGAGAAAGCTTCCGATGGTTTGATCAACTGGGGATGCTACATTATTTACTGGAGTATGATGAACACGGAAGAAACAATTTATTTCCCAGTGTAGAACTAGATTTCGAGACGATGGCAAAGCATATCCTTGCGCTGGATGATGCCGCACAAGAACAAGGATATCGAATTTATAAAGTGATTCTTAAAGTTGAATTGTTGGATGATTTTTTTTCAACACCATCCGGGCAAAAAGTACGTGAGCGCGGGATATATTTCATGCCTAGATTATATCCTCTGGCGAATAAGGTGCATGATGATCACTATCATATTGACTTCGAAAAAATCAAATAGAACGGGTCTCAATCAAAATAAATTGAGATCACTATCACTCGCAATGTAGGAATAGTTTATCTTGTCAAAAAAAAGATGAACCCATACGTTCAGAATATTTTTGCGGTATTCTCAGGAGTATTTATCGGGATTTTGGTCAATGCTGGAATCTTAACATTGAGCACTCAATTAGGAAGTTTGGCTGAAGGTATCGACCCCATGGATGTCGAAAATATTCGAGAAAACATTGAGCTTCTAGGTCCAATAGATTTCATTTTTCCCTTTTTTACAGCGCACGCTTTCGGAGCATTAGCAGGGGCCTATACAGTGGCACGAATTACTGCTGGACACAAGATGCGCTATGCTGTTTCAATGGGTGCTTTTTTTTTACTGGGAGGCATTGCTAATGTCATGATGATGGGTGGACCCTTATGGTACAATGTATTGGATTTATTGGTTGCCTATATTCCGATGGGTTGGCTCGGAGGCCGAATGGTGAGTTCTTAGGACATTAAGCAATCTGTTTGGAAAGTTATAAATGCTAAAGTATAAGTCAATATTTGATGAATAAAAAAATTGAAATATGATTTCCAAATTTAAAGCACTACTCAAAAAAAAGAATGACACATTTATAGGTATCATTGATGAAGATGGTGTTGGGCTTTCACAATTTGAAGATGAATGTTCAATGACCTTTAGCTTCATTGCATATATTAAAAATAATGGTGAAGTTCAGGAAAAAGAAGCTGTTGTCCATAAAATCATTCCCTCTTTAGAATATAATGTAGAAGACTTGGAACCATTATCGATTGTGAAACTTACTGGTATCGAAGAAGATTTAGAATTTCAAAAAAGGATACATTTAGAATCAATCATCAAGACAGATGTTTCCAATGATCTTCTTAATGAGGTCCTTAAAAAAAGAACAACAGAAATATCTATAGAAATATTTGATATTGGAGTATTCATTAAAGATAGAATAAGCAATAATTTTGAATCCCAAGTGAGCTGGAATGGAAAGAACATATCACTCTCTTTTTCAGAAGATGTAGATCAAGAAGAATTCAGAAAAAATGCCAAAGATTTATTGGACAATAGCAAAGAATGGAGTAGTAAATTCTCTAACAAAATCTCCGAAATACTCTTACCTATAAAGAACGAGACATGGCGAGAAGAGGACGAAGATATCATTTCAGAAGATGAAATTGTTCGTCGAATCCAGTTGACGTCTATAACTTTTTATTCTTCGGAAGAATTTGAAGCTTGGTTTTCAGATGATAATATCTTCTATGGTCATTTCGTCAATGTGGATGGCAACATAAATGGAACTCTGCAAAACCCTTCTTTGAGCGGATAAAAGTAATACAATAGTAATTGGATTATGACGGATAACAAATATTTTGAACTTAATGAAAGTGGGATGCATCATTTAGGTGGTAGAAAACCGAATGAACTTATTATTCCCGAGCATAATTTTGAAGGTGGTATTCAATATTTAGGATATATTGATAAACATGATGCCTGTTTTAATTGGCTTCCTGAAAGTATTCATTTAATCTGTCCGATTTACATCAATTGGGTAGAAGTGTACTTCGATTATAGTAATGCGCTTGCTCCTTTGCTTATAAATAAGGAGAGTTACGATGCAGAATCTAATTTTGAAGAACTTAATATTGATTCTGAAATTATCTTCTCAAAACACAATTTCATAACAAGTGATCATAATTTGATGGATTTAGAAATTGGGAATACGTTGAATCCTGATGAAAACTATGTTAAAAATAGTTTTTGGCCAGAATGTCCAATATCAATGACCAAGATGAGATTTTTGTGTCGTATTTATGGTTCTAGCAAAATAATCTCAAATTTTATGAACATCAAATTTGAAGACGAATTTAATAAGTCTTTTTTTAATTCACTTGCCTGTTTTGGGAATGATGGAGAACTATTGGTATTTATAAATCCTGACACCAAAATTGTTTGCTATTACATTAATGACTAAAAATTTAGACTTATTCCATTGATTAAAGATTTCTCTCTAATTTTGGTTTATTCTAAAGTGACTTAATAACATATGGTTAATTTTTTTTTCAAGTAATTGGAACTCATCTCATCTTCTTTTTCTCCGACCATAGCTAAGCGATAAACTTCGAAAAGAACTCCGATGCAAAATTCTAGCACATGCAATTTATGTTAACCTACCTTTGTTAAATCACTTCCTTGAAAATGGTAGTTTACCATGATATAGTGTAGTTAGTTTCAAGTGGTTTATTACACAGATTTAAATAGTCAACAAAAAAAGGGGGTCAAATCACTCGATTTGACCCCCTTTTTACTAAGCCGCTTTGTAGCGTTTGCTCTTATATTTTGATAATTGCGCTTGCAGTTTTGATAGTGCATTATCCAAAGCATCATGATGAAAAGTCCCTCTGGCCTCGGCAAATATCTCCTTTCCCTTTAATCGAGCATTAAGTTTAACTTTTTTCGTTG
>JAHDCZ010000173.1 GCA_020629615.1 Saprospiraceae bacterium | reverse complement strand
CATTGATATTTCTTCTGATTTTAATTGTTTTTGAATAGCTCGGACATCGTCAAATTCATCCAACTTGCCAGCACTCTGATTCCACCCTGGATTGAATGTCATAATGTTGTTTTCAAACATCCCTTGAAATATGCCAATCAATGTTTCTTCATTTTTTAAGATGTAATAATTTTTTTCGGCTTGACCAGCAAAAACGCGAAATCCTAATTTTTCATAAAAGGCTCTTGAAGTTTCTAGGTTTTTGACACTCAAGCTAATTGAAAATGCACCTAATTTCATGCTGTTGTATTTTGAGTTTAAATCTATGTTTGTAATTTTTTGATAATTAATTCTCTTCCATCGTATTCTATATCCCAAAATTGATCATCAATTTTTACTTGGCAGCGGAAAGGGACTGATCTTGGAAATATCTTTGTCGGAAACCAATTATCTTTAAGTTTGTTATTGACAAGAATGAAAAGTCCTTGAGGATTACCCATCGCTGCAAAGCGTTCCTCATCTCCACGAAATAATTTCAACCCCAGCTCTTTCAATTTTTTGATATGCAACAAATTATTATTTGTTGCAATTCCGATCTCATTGAGCTGTAAAATTTGACTTTCGTCGAATGGAAGAGACGACTCATTGTTAAGATCGTGATGTACGATAAATTCTGCTAGATTTCCATCTCCATCATAGAAATACAAATTATGAGCATTCCATGTAGGCAGATGGTGAATGATCAAATCATTTTCTTCAACTAAGAAATCAGGATTGAGCCATTTTTTAGCTTCTTCTATTTTATTACTAGGGATTAAAAAACAATAGTGATACGGATCCGATTTTGGTTTTTTGATAAATTTTAAGAGGGTTTTACCTACTTTGATGACAAGACCTTCTTCGATTTTATCTACTCCAAGATTCAAAACCTCTTCGAAAAATTGCTTTTGCTTTTCCAAGTCATTGCAATAAAGCGTAAGGGTCGAGAATATCATCGTCTATTTCTCAAATTTTATTAATCGATCAAGACTTTTACCCTTCTTCAACATTTCCATCATATTATCCTCAAACTCTATGGTATTACCACTGATTTTGGCATTCATATCGTTTGAAAACAGGATTTTACCCGGTGCATGGATAATTGTTTTTGTCGATCCTCCAAACATCATTTCCATCATTTCCATCACAAATTGATCTTCCTCAGATTGATCGGATGATTGGAGTGTTTCCATCATTTCTTCATATTCAGGATCATTTTGTACCTCGGACAAATCCATTCCTTCAAGGCGAATAATGCCATCTTTTAATTCGAGACCACTTTTTAAAAACATATCTTTCACACTTTCTTGCGAATCCTCAGCTCCGACTCCTTGATTGGCTTCTTTTATTTTTTGCATTTCATCAAAGGCTTTGCCTATTTCGATATATTCATCCTCATTTTTATATTCTACTGACATCATCATGATGGCCTCTTCCTTATCTCCATCCATACTCATGGACATAATCATGTTTTTCAGAATATCTGGATTAGACATTTCATTCTTTATAGAGTCAGGAATAATTTCGTAAAAAACCATCGTAGAATCCATGGATTCACCTTTTTTGAATAATTCTTTTTTGGGTTCTGTATTGTCTTCATCCAATTCGTTCATCATTCCTGAAACCATTCCTGCCATTTCGCCCAAATCAAATTGGGTCTGTACTTTTCCGGATCCATCCTTATTTAACCAAACCTCAGAAACGGTAGGCATACACGATGAGCAAGCAATGATGTAGAGTACAACTAGAACTTTAAAATATTTCATATTATATTTAATCTTTTTTGTTGGGATGAAAGATAAGAGAAAAATCTGATATGCATTATGGAGAAGGAAAAGGCTTTATATATTTTAAATGAAAAATTTGACCTTCTCATCAGTTGGATGAATGATCATGATGACGATCAATTCGAGGTTTCAAAACGAGAAGCTAAATGGACGACTGCACAACACCTCGATCACTTAATAAAAAGTACAGCTCCAATCACCAAGGCAATGAAACTCCCTAAACTGGTCTTGAAATGGAAATTTGGCACCTGCAATCGCGAAGAAAGAACCTACGAAGAGACTTACATTAAATATTATACTGCTCTCAGTCAGTCTGAAGGTGTAGCTCCAAGCCCATTCGCACCTCGAGTGCTAAAGAATAATATGAAAACTGAAATTCTCGAAAGATTGAACAAAGTGAGGAATGATTTAAATATACAAGTCAGCAAATGGTCTGAAAAAAATCTTTCCAAATACATCTTACCACATCCTTTGTTGGGACGGATGACGATTCGAGAACTCGTCTATTTTACAGCTTTTCATACAGAACATCATCATAAGATTTTAAAAGAATTTCACTAAAAGATTATGAGGTATTTATTAAGTACGGTTTGTTCTTTTTTATTATTGGCTTCTTTAACGGGGCAGTCGGATCATTGGGAAACGGCGATAAATCACAATGATAGTTGGAGATATGTTAAAGGTTCTAATCAGGTTTCCACAGCATGGCGAGAAATCGGATTTGACGATAGTGGTTGGAGTATTGGGCAGGGTAGTATAGGATATGGTGATAATGATGATAATACAATAATTACATCAACGGTATCCTTGTTTATGCGTAGAGAATTTTATATCTCGGATAAATCCAAACTAATCGAATCTGTCCTACATGCGGATTTTGATGATGGCTTTGTAGCTTACTTGAATGGTGTAGAAATCGCGAGGAAAAATATGAGCGGACAATTGCCGCAATATTACAAGGAAGCAGATCAACTGAATGAAGCGAGCTATTATCAAGGTGGAATCCCCGAAGGATTTTCATTCGACGAAAGTCTACTCAATCAAATTCTTGTCAACGGAGAGAATGTACTTTGTGTTCAGACTCATAACTTTGACGGATTGGCAAGCTCGGATATGACTTCAAATTATTGGTTAAGTTTTGGGATAAGCGATAATTCGAGCTTTTATGGGCCGACACCAACTTGGTTTCAAACGGGCGATTTTTTATCTAATCTGCCAATTCTTCAGGTCAACACCAACGGTCAGTACATTCCAAACGAACCATCTATCCAAGGCGAAGTGGGTATTGTTTGGAATGGACAAGGTACACTAAATCACAGCCAAGGAGAAGCAAACGAATTTTTTGGCAATGTGCGCATAGAACGACGTGGACAATCCTCACTAGATTTATTTCCTAAAAATGGATTTTTCTTTGAAACCCAAGACGAGTTGGGAGAGGATCTTGATACAAGCTTTTTAAATTTCCCTACTGAGGAGGACTGGATATTACATGGTCCTTATTCTGATAAAACGCTGATGCGAAATGTCTTAACTATGCACTTGGCTCGATCAATGGGGCAATATGCAAGTCGTACGCGCTTTGTCGAATTAATGATCAACCAGGAGTATCAAGGTGTTTATGTTTTGATGGAAAAGATCAAACGGGACAAAAATCGTGTTGATATAGCCAAATTGAAAGTTGATGATATTAGTGGTGATCAACTTACAGGAGGATATGTTTTTAAAGTGGATAAGGGTGATGTCGATTGGTTCTCAAATTTTGGTCATTTGACTGATCCCAATGATAAAATAAGATTTCAATTTGTGTCTCCAAGTCGTGATGTCATCGCGGATGAGCAGCGAGAGTACATTCGAAAATACGTAGACAGTTTTGAACGATCACTAATTTTTATTGATCAAGGCTTCGCCGGTAAACGATACACCGAATATTGTGATCGTCGATCTTTTGCAGAATTTTTTATTTTAAATGAGCTCGTGAAAGATGTCGATGCCTATCGCTTGAGTACTTACCTACATAAAGATAAAGACAGTAAAGGAGGTAGAGTAACGATTGGACCGATGTGGGATTTTAATCTTTCTTTGGGTAATTCTGAGTTTTGTAATGTGGTTAATCCAGCAGGCTTGATCCATGATGAACAATGTGGTCGAATTCCAACTTGGTGGAGAAGCATGTTGGAAGATCAAGAGTTTCAAGACCTCATGACCTGCCGATGGAATGAATTACGCGACGGACCTTTTCATCGTGATTCTATCATGAATTTTATTGATTCTAATGTTTCCTTACTTACTGCAGAAGGTGCTGTTGAAAGAAACTTTACAAAGTGGCCTGTCTTGAATGAATATGTATGGCCCAATGCTGTCGTCACTGGATCGTACTTAGGAGAGATCAATTTCATGAAGGATTATATTGAACAACGATTAGTGTGGCTCGATTCTTATTTTGGCAACTGTACAAATATGGTTTCAACCAAAGATGTGCTCTTTTCAAATGTAACCCTCTCTCCAAATCCTACCAATAATATATTGTATCTACACTCAAATGGATTTCAAAACCATTCCTTAGATATCGATATTATTTCTTCATTCGGTAAAGTATTGAAATCCGTAAAAAGCAATGGTCAATCTTC
>JAHDCZ010000038.1 GCA_020629615.1 Saprospiraceae bacterium | reverse complement strand
CTACCTCATCGGATATTTTCGACATTGAGACAACCGCAAAATATTATGCGATTTCAGATTTGATGAATGCCTATCACGGGGTTGCATGGCACAATCAGAGATTCTATTATAATCCTGTCATTAGAAAATTAGAACCAATTGGTTTTGATGGATTTATGACTACCGAATACGATATGAACAAACGAACCTGTATGGGATGTGCGATGACCTACGAAGGTAAACGAGCATACGGTGATTATTTCAAAAATCTTTTTCGAGACAGTTTGTTTATTAGAAAATACATCGAAAGATTAGAATTTTACAGCCGTCCAGACGAGGTAAACAAGTTATTAGAAACTTTCGATTCAGAAATTGCGGTTAGAGAAAAAATGATTCAAAAAGAAAAGGCAGATTATCAGTTTAATCGCAAGTCAATTACAAAGAAGGGAAGGCAAATCCAATCTATGATCCGTCCCTTTGACAAGACAAGTTTAAGAGCGTATCGTGGAAATGAAAACGATGATATCCAACTTACCAATTATCATATCCTCCCATTAGAAGTTATCGGTTCGGGTAATATTGAAAATCCAGAAAAGGTTTCAAGTAACGCTCAGCGAAAAATGGTATGGAGCAATCACGCTTTATTAAAACCTGAATTTTGTAACATCAAAATCCCGCGTGAGCACCAATACATATATTTTCAACTTCCAGGATTGGATGCAATATATAGTAGTAAGATCAAAAATTGGTCTGTGCCCTCTTCAGAGGTTAGTATGAAATTTGCTAAAAAATTATCGATCCCTTTGGATAATTCTGCCTACGAAATTCGGAATAATGAAATCCGTTTTAAACCTGGAATTTATAGTTGCACAGAACGAATTGTAATTCCTAATGGCTACCGAGTGGTGTTTGAACCAGGTGCTCAGATCGATTTAAAAAACAAATCATATTTCTTTTCGCAGTCCTCAGTTCAGGCGTATGGAACAGAGAAGTTTCCAGTAAAAATTACAAGTACTGATCAAACAGGAAGAGGCTTTCATGTTGTTCAATCCAAAGGAGAAAGTCAATTAAGTCATATGTACTTTGATGGCCTTAATACAATTAATGAGGGCAATTGGATTTATACTGGAGCTGTTAGTTTCTATGAATCGGATGTTAAGTTAACGCATTGTGAATTTTCCAACAATCTCTGTGAAGATGGTTTAAATTTGATCCGGTCTCAATTTGAAATTGATCATATAAAAATTCGCAACACCTTTGCTGATGGTTTTGATGCCGATTTTTGTACTGGAGTTGTTCGAAACTCTCACTCCTTTCAAACTGGTAATGATGCTTTTGATTTCTCAGGAAGTCGCGTTGAAATCATTAATTGCGTGTTTAATGATATTGGTGACAAAGCCGTGAGTGTTGGAGAACAATCCACCGTGTGGATAGAGGGATCGGTTGTAGATAAAGCCGATATTGGTGTTGCATCTAAAGATTTGTCTGTTGCGATTGTAAAATCGATTGAACTCAAGAATTGTGACAAGGGATTCTCCGCCTATCAGAAAAAACCTGAATACGGTCCAGCAACGATAACTGTTCAATCATTTAAGGAGATCAATACCAAATATTTAGAAGTAAAGGATGCCAAATCAAAAATCAACTTTCCTGAAAAGTGAGACACGAAATAAAATATCGAATTGAAGGAGTACAAGAATCGAAGATCCTCGAATCGATCTTAATGCATCCTGCAGGTTTTAGGGAACACTTCCCAGATCGCATCATTAACAACATATACTTTGACACACCAAACCAAGTAAGTTTTTATCAAAATGTGGACGGTCATGATTTAAGAAAAAAATATCGTCTCCGTTGGTACGGAGCTTCGCTCCTGCCTCAAGCAGATGCAAGATTGGAATTAAAGTATAAGCAGAATGAATTGGGAGGGAAACAAATCAAGCAACTCCAATGCAAGGGCTTAGATTTTCATACGATTTGCCAGAATGCAGTTGCACTAAGTGATTCTGGTGCTCCATTGGAACCAGTACTCTTTAATCGTTATGAACGTAGTTATTTTTTGTCTTTCGACGAACGATTCAGGATTACAATCGATCGAAAGATAGCTTACAAGCTTCCGAGCTTTCCAAGTGTACAAGCATTTGTTGTTCCTCATATGAACGTAAGAATCATGGAATTGAAATACGAACAAAGTGATCATGAAGATGTTGAGTCAATCACTGACTACATAGCTTTTCCCAAAACTAAGAATTCAAAATATGTGGAAGGGATGTTGACTAATTACGGCGTCGATATTTAAGTCTTGGATCTTTAAGTTTCCCAAAGTGCTGGACCCAGTAGATTCCTTTTCGTGCGACAGCCATCTCGTCTACATTTGGATTCATTAGCATCTTACAATGTGATTCGCTTTCTATCCATTCTTCGAGGACTTCCAAAAAGTAATCTTGCCCCATTCCTATATTCTCTCCTACCACAAGCCAATCGTAACCGAAGCTTTCTACACGCTGACCGATATTTTCTCCTTTGCGGGAGAAGTGTTTGAAAAATTTATAGCGATCCATTTCTTTGGCATGAGAGTAAGCGGATTTAAACAGTGTACTATTCCATTTAACGGGACCTACAGGAGGCATCCAATCTCGATTACATTGACATCCATTGGCTCTTAGTTCGTTTACATTTTTCAACATAAACTGTATGGCCTTGTCCGGCGGATCTTTTGGAAATAAAAAACTAAATACTAATAAAAACCAAAGCATAACAATCGAACGAAAGAAGATGAATAATTATTCTAAATGAGCACTTAGAAATGCTTCACAAGCCTCTTCTAACATATCAAACACGCCATCAAATCCACCCTCGTAATAAGGATCAGGTACCGCCCGATTTTGTCCAGGGTGCGAATAGTTCAATATCATTTTGACTTTGTCAGCATCGTTTTCATTCCGCGTCAAGCGCAAAATATGATTATAATTGCTCGTATCCATAGCAAGAATCAAATCAAAATCCTGAAAGTCCTTTTGAACAAACAAGCGAGATCTTTGACCTTTGATATCAATATCATGTGCGGCAGCTATTGCAATAGAATCCCGATGGGGAGGTTCTCCATTATGAAAACCTGAGGTCCCCGCAGAATCCACTTGCCAGTCTAATTTTTTTTCAGCAATTTTTTTCTCCAATATCCCATGCGCCAAAGGCGAGCGACAAATATTCCCGAGACAAACCATCAATACTTTCATAAGTAAAACACTATTTCTATTATCAAAACGGTTAGACATCACAAATGTTAATTAAGATATATATTTTTTACAAGGAAAAAGGCAGACAAAACTTGCAAAACAAGATACCGATTGGTATCTTAGTATGTGCGTAATCCAGAACATACCCGACAACTAATCATAGAAACAGCAAGTATTCTTTTCAATACAAAAGGATACAAAGCGACCTCGATTAGTGATATTACTCGATCTGCTGGCATCACGAAAGGAGCTATTTATAAACATTTTAAAGATAAATCAGATTTAGAGAAAGAATGCCTTCAAAGTATGACTAGAGTCCTTTTTTCCAACGTTAGTGAAGGAATTCGAAAGGCGCCTGATGCTGAAAAGAAAATTTTAAGTCTGTTGAATTACTTTGCTCAATATGGCGTTAAATCCCCATTTAAAGGTGGATGTCCATTAATGAATGCTGCCGTTGAGGTAGACGATTCAGATCCAGGATTAAAAAAAGTAGTGAGCAACATATTTGTAATGCTTCATCAAGGAATTTCTAAAGTCATTGAAAATGGAGTTTTAAGAGGTCAATTAAAAGCGGATATTGATGTATCAGAATATGCCACATTAATTTATAGCTCTATTGAAGGAGCCATTATGATGATGAAAGCTACAGATGATGATAAACATCTTCAATACGTTATCACATTTTTGAAAAGAGATTTAAAAAACAAATTAGTGTAAAAAAATTTATTTAAATAGATACCGATCGGTATCTAAAACTGCAATTATGGAAAGTCTTATAAGTTCTATTTTAACTATTTACTTAAACATCATTAATGTTTTTTTCAGTAATCTAGGAGGGAAACATGCCTTCCATGTTTTCTGTTATCCCTTTAGTGCCAAACTATCAGAGAAGCAGCAAGCATTTTTGGATACAGCACATCAATTTAAATTAGGAGTGAGGGATTTTGAAATACAATGCTATCGATGGGGATATGGTTCCAAGAAGTTACTATTTGTACATGGTTGGCAGAGCAATTCTTATCGCTGGAGAAAATATGTAGAATCATTCTCACACCAAGAATACACAATGTATGCTTTCGATGCACCTGGCCATGGTAATTCAGGGAGTATCATTGGGAATATTCCCTTGTACGGAGAAGCTCTCCATTCAATTGTCAATCACTGTGGAAGAATCGATAGCATTATTGCGCATTCTATTGGCAGCTTAAGTACTCTTTGTTACTTGTCGTTTTATCCTGAAAGCCTACCCCATAAAATCATTTCATTAGCATCTCCCGGCAGTGCAGAAGACTTCACGAAGGATTATTTTAAACAACTAAGATTAACAAAGAGTACTATTCGAAATTTCACTCGATATTTTGAATCATATGCTAATCAGAAAATCTCATTTTACACTTTAGAAAATCTAATTAATGATAAATATCCTCTCGGTTTAATTATTCATGATCGCAATGATCAAATTGTTAGATACGATTATGCCAGAACTATGCATAGTCTTTGGCCGAATTCAAAATTAATTACAACTGAAGGATTCGGACATAAATTGCGAGATGATCAAATTGTAAATCTAGTACATGACTTCATTGAATCGAGGCATTCTGTTCTTGAAAATTCTGAAACAAGTGGAGATTTGCCATCCGAATTAGTGTCTGAACAAATAGTTCAATCCTAAATTAAAACTTAAACTTCGACTTTTAGATGTACTTGATTTATCAAAATCCCTTAAGCCGTAGTAAAAGCTTGATTCCGCAAATAGCTCATACTGCTTATTGATTGTATACGATAAACCGAGTCCAGTGTAATTGCCAAAATCCCAACGATATAATTCATCATTAGACAAATCAATTTCTGAAGTAGTCGGATTTTGATCAGGATTCAAGGGTATCAGTTGCTCTTGTGCAGCTAGCAAATACGATGTACCAAGACCTATTTTACCCATTACTTTAAATTCCGAACCGGCAATGTTGTAATGACCAGAAACAAAAAATGGAATGTCTACATAGTCCAAAAACACCTCGGTATCACCCTGAAAAATAGGTTGCCAACCCGGCACACAGGCTGCTCCTCTTTTTATATAACCTGGTTCTACCCCAATTCTTAAAAACCTATTGAATTGATAAGAATATAGTAGGGCAACATTGTAAGCTCTTACATTTGTTTTTGCATCTTCTGGTAATTGGACATCTCCATAATCTGGCCATGTATTGACAATACCGCTTCTAATTCCAATAGCAGATTGAGCAGAAACCTGTGCTATAAAGGAGAAGGTCATGATTATAATTAATACAAACTTATTATTTGTCATGGTTGATCTTTTAATAATTCATAATGAGACTAATCCGTATACCTTATCCATCCCTGAAAATTATCATTTAGAAAATAGGTAACATGACTCCCATAAAGTGTGTTGCGATCATAAAATAAATATCCATCTAAATCAAAATAAGGCTCACATGAAACTGTCAACTTATTCCTTATCCGTTTATCCATTATTTTAAACTGAGGAGTTACTCCAATTTCATTACCCACAAAAACGACGTTATCTTCTTTTTCCAATTGACAACCCACTTGAGTCAAGGCGATAGTATTTTGTGGCTCTAACCAAATCGTATCATTGGCGTAAAACCAGAAAACTTGTGAATTAAAACGCTCCGGGATCCGGATAAAATCATCTTCCCAATGGATGGAATATTCTATTGCAGGAGGTTGAATATCTACAATCGATTCTGAATACGGAGTATAATACTCGGAAATTACAAATTCTCGATTTTCATGATTTGTGATAACTTCTAAAATTATAGTATCCCCTCCAAAATTGACATCAGAAGTGATATCCGAACAGTTAGAATTATAATTTATAAAGGCTAATTTTTGTCCAACTTCTAGGGCCGAAAAATTCATGTCTTTTTCAATAGTAAATGATGCCCTTCTTTCCTCATCATTACTACATGAAGAAATCAAAATAAGCACAAGGCTTAACAATAAAAATTGTCTCATAACTAAATATTTACAAGTGATAAAATAGGACTGATCAGTTGTAAAGAGAGACGGACTTATTAAAGAAATGGTTGGGTAAGCTTAGAAATATTCTATGGCATTCAAGAATTTTTAACAAACTTCAGAGAAATACTATTTACACAATGTCGAGTATTTTTTTCTGTTAAACGCTCTCCAGTAAAAACATGACCGAGATGTCCATCACAATTATGACATACAATTTCAATTCTTCTCCCATCGGCATCGGGTACACGCTTTATGGCGTCTGGAATTTCATCATCAAAGGCAGGCCATCCACAACCAGAATTAAATTTGTCTTCGGATTGATATAGTGCTGCATCACATTGCCGACAATGATATGTCCCTGATTCAAAATGCTTATCGTATTTTCCAGTAAACGGTCTTTCTGTGCCTTTGTCAATAATAACATGTTTTTCTTCAGGACTTAATTCGTTCATAGTTCTCATTTTAATAAGTGGGCAAATTTAAGTTTCACTTTGGCCACCTTGGGATTTATAACTATTCTACAATATCCATAATTAGGATTCTCCTTGTAGAAATTTTGATGTTTGGCTTCCGCCGAATAAAAAACGCGAGCTTCTGTGATTTCTGTAACTATAGGATTGTCCCATAATTGAGTAGCAAATTCATTTTTAGATTTCTCCGCAACGATTCTTTGCTCTTCGTTATGATAAAAAATGGCACTTCGATATTGAGTACCTACATCATTACCTTGGCGATCCAAAGTAGTGGGATCGTGAGAAGTCCAGAAAACTTGCAAAATTTCTTCAAATGAAATCACCGATGGATCGAAACTTATTCTGGCGACTTCAGCATGCCCCGTCATTCCAGTACAAATGTCCTCATAAGTAGGATTCAGAGTTTGCCCTCCTGTATATCCAGAAACCACAGTTAAGACCCCTTTAAGATCTTGAAAAACAGCTTCAACACACCAAAAACACCCTGCTCCTAAAGTAGCAACTTCGTTATTCATAAATCAATAATTTGTAACAAGATAACATTAGACCTGTATTATTGTTTGTCTGTAAGGAGAAGAATTTTAGAGATATCTTCTGAAAACTTTTTCTAAGTGAAATTTGTATTTATATTTGCATCCCGTTTCAAAGGAATCGGACGATTATAATAATAGAGATAAAGTCGATCTATCGATTAAAGATATATCGCGGGGTGGAGCAGTTGGTAGCTCGTCGGGCTCATAACCCGAAGGTCACAGGTTCAAGTCCTGTCCCCGCTACTACTAGCCCTTGTAAGTCATTGATTTACAGGGGCTTTTTTGTTTGCCCTCATTTATATCCCTAACAACTCAGATCAAAACGGTCAATATAAGAAGATAAAAACATATTAAATATTAATCACATGTTTAACTAGGTGAATTTTATTTCTCTACATATTATAATTATTTATAATATTTATTATTTTTGTTATACCAAAAATGGTCAACATTATTAAATTAACACCTTAACAATGAGATCAATATTAACATTATTTATTCTTGTATCTATTTCAAGCTTTGGAATCTCTCAAAAGTTCGAAATTGGACTTTTTGGAGGAATAGCTAATTATTCTGGCGACATTAATAAAGAGAATATTCTTATGATGACCGAAATCAATTCGGTTTACGGTATTCAACTTAAGAGAAATATAACTCAATCTTTTAGCGTTGGCATCGAATATATGAATGCCAAGCTATCTGGAAGTGACCAAAACTTTACGGATAGAATGGATTGGGATCCCAATTTGAGCTTCAAAACCACAGTGAATGAACTCAATTTAAATTTCCAATGGACACCATTTAACAAAAGAACAGCATCTTTCTATGATGCTGATGGATATAAATTTTCCTACAATAACATGGTAGGTACTAACTACAATGAGGAAGGATTGGAAGTAAAGCAGGTAGGTAAGTTTTTTATTGCTACCGATAAAAGTAAAAACCTATGGGTCTATAACAAAGAAGGTGATTTAACCATTTATACGGAAGATTATTTGATCTTAAATCAAAAATACAACAAGCGTTTATCACCATACTTCTTTGCAGGTGCTGGTGTTGTATTCGCATCACCTACCCTACTTGGCATGCCTGAAGATATGCCTGAGATGCAGCCTGGACATTATGGTAAAATTCATGCTACAACTCCATTTGGAGGTGGTTTTTTATTTGACCTTCATCCTAGTTTTAATATCAACATGGAAATAACAATGCGTTACGCCTTTACGGATTATCTTGATGGTGTAAGTGTTTCAAGAAATCCTGACAACATGGATTGGTATTTATTCGCAGGATTACGTTTTTCATATAGTTTTGGAAAGATTGAATCGTATAAAGCGTACTTATCAAGAATATAGTTTTAACATTTTGTGAAATATAAAGGCCGAATGACTTTTCATTCGGCCTTTTTTATTAACGAACAATCTAAACAAATCTTATCGGTTCACTTGCCCTGTTGGGAAATCTAAATTTTGTCCCATTGTAAAAGTCACATGATCATTAGCAGAAGCAGAAATTGAACTAACCAATGGTTTTAAAGTAAATGGCGCTACACTATTATCCGGTACCGGTTCAATACTAATTACGGCAGTACCTCCTGCTAAACTGGTTGGAAAGCTTAAATTACCTGGGGCATTTGTGATAAAATCTTCCCCCGGAAAAGGAGGACCTCCCATCGGACCACTATAAGGAGCAGCTGCATCCATGCCATTCACATCAGTAAAAGTTCCTGTACTAACAGGCACTCCTTCAATAACGGCCCAACCTTCATATGCCCAACCATCGGGAAGTGTGGGTAAACTCAAACCGGTAGTCGGTGCTCCAGTACTTAAATCCAAAAACCATATACCACTCAACTCATTATTCTCAGCACCATCGGTAGGAGTTGCCAAAATATATTTTCCTGCAGAACTTGTAAAATCATTTCCCAAAGCCGCAGGATGATCAATGGTTAAGTTTGCAGAATTACCTGAAAAGTCACCAGCCAATACATGCACAGAACTTGGGGCTGGATCATTATCCGGACTAGGTTCAATAGTCAAAACATAAGTTGAAGCATTATCGACTTGATCCTTAGTTAAACTAAATGAATTTTCTGAAAGGCCTCCATTAGCATCAACAGAGAATGTTCCAGTTGATATTGCACTTCCATCAACAATTAACCATCCTTCATAAACGTAATCATTTCCGAGGTCTTCCAAACCGCTAATAGAAAACTCAACTGTGGCATTATTTGTGCCGGTTTCATCTTCATCACAAGAAGTGAAAATTGTGATTGAAAATATTAAAGCAATGAAATACAAAAACTTATTAAGCATATCTTTTGAATTTTAATTAACAATGAATCTTATACCATTGATATGCAAACATTCAACAATGGGTTGCCCACCGCTTTAAAATTTTAGAAATATTTTCATCTAATTCCTAAATTCTGACCTGTGTCATGTGACTACATATTACTGATCACAAAAAAAGAGGTCCATTGTAGTAGACCTCTTTTCAAGACATTAGTTTTTAAAAAGTAGAGTTAAAACTTATAATTCATACTTAAGTTTAGCGGAACACTATTTAAATATGTATTAGGTTGATTTTTATCGTTACCATATCTCATTGAGCTTAATCCTCGATTGAATCCACTGGATAATTCTACTCCAAAAGAATCATTCACTTGATACCGAATACCAACATTCGCGAAAGCTGATAAATAAAATTTCTTTGTATGTTCCAATGTGCTACTTTCAAAAGACTTATTCATTAACATATCATCTTCAAAACTCAATTCGGTTTTCATTTCTTGGTCCAACCTCCATAAATAGTTTGCTCCTAATCCAGCAGCCAAAAAGAAATCAAATTTTGAATGTGAAAATGCTGTATATTCCAGCCCCAAGGAAATATTCCATATTCTGAAAACTTCACTGACATCTGTTTTATTTTTCATTAAGTCATCCTGTACTAATTGGCCATTGTCCAATGCAAAACGAGCTGATGTCGCATAGCCTCCCATGGGTGATTCAATGTAAAGATTGGATTCATAAAAAAGATTACCATTTACATCAACCACTTCTTGATCTTCATTATAAATGAGGGTTTCACTAAACTGGCTTTCATTTTTCATCTGATTTAATGAGCTCGTTGCACGCAAAGCCCATCGTTGGGATAATTCAAACTTAGTCCCAATTCCAATTTGAAATCCTAAATAGTTCTTATCATAATTAATTAGACTGAAGGTACTACTCTCGACATTAGTCATACGAATACTAGATAAATTTAACCCACCAAACAAATAATAGGAAAATCTATATTTGTTTGATCCAATTTCGATTTCATCAAGCCAGCGTGTATCTAATTCTTCTAAACTTTTTTCTTGGATTATACTTGAAAGAGCTAAACTGCTTATTTTTGAAAAAGTTAAAATCTCACTTTTTTTAGAATCTAGAAATGACGAATTAATTTCTTCATTTTTAACAGAGCTTTGAGATATATTTTTGCCATCAGCTCCATCAAACATCAGTGAACTTGTCGGTAATAAACTTACAATGGTTTCTCCTTCAGAAATTCCTGATTTCGAAGTGATACTTTTTACTTCATTGCGAGTATCATTTATCTTTGAGGATATCGCTTCAGTCTGCAATTTGTTTGTCTTAACTAATTCAATCGCTGATTTCTTTTTCAGATCGTGAAATACCTCTTTGACAGGTATTAAATTTTCTTCATCCAAGCTAATTTGAATTTTATCTACCTCAATTTCATTCTTTTCGTCTTGCTTGGCTTTTTCGATGTCACTTGTTTTTAATTGGCTTAATTCCGATTCTATTTTTTCAATTTTATTATTGGTTACGATATAAAATGATACCAAGACAACAAACAATAAAACCCCAGCAAACCACCAAATCGGAAATCTTCTTTTGGTCTCTTTGTCCTCTTCCAATTGATCCAAGGCGCTATCCAGCATTCCCATAGGTGGAACGTTCCATTGATTTTCAGCAGGGCTTTCGTTCTTCAACCGGGAACGAAAGAGCTTTTCTAAATCGTCATATTTATTATCACTCATATTAAATTTCTTAGATCAACACTTCCAAACGTTTTCGCAATAATTTTTTTGCCTTAAAAAATTGAGATTTTGAAGTTCCTGCACTAATTTCCAACATTTCTCCAATTTCTTGATGATTATAGCCTTCTATCACATAAAGATTAAAAATAGCACGATAACCAGCTGGTAAATTCTGAATCATTCTTGTTAATTCTTCTGTAGATAAAATATCAAGTGCATTCTCAGTTTCATCTTGAAGATTAAAGTGGCATTCCAAATCATCCGTTAAAAATTCGTAGGAATGTTTTCTTAAAAACATCAGACTCTCGTTGACTACTATTTTTGAAGACCATGACTTGAAACTCCCTTTTTCGACGTCAAACTGATCCAGCTTAGAAAAAATCTTTATCAAAGCATTTTGCAAGACATCCAAGGCATCATCACGGTTTTTAGCATAACGCATACTAATCATAAACCATGCCGTTTGGTACTTCGTGTACAATTTACCCTGCGCTTCCCGATTACGCAGCATAGCTTGTTTTATGATAGTTTGTTCGTTCAAATTACTCTAAATATTACTTTATTCTCTTTGGATATGTCGAAATCCAAATAAGGGTTGCCTCTGAAAACAATTTTTTTTAAAAATAATTTCTTCTTGACTAAAAAATTATTCGCTAGCGGACATTCAAAGACATAAAATTCATTTCAACTTTGGTATTGTGACTATTCATCCCATTTCCAGATTATTTCATCTAAAAGGAGCTTGGAAAACACTTAAAAATTGGACAATCAACTTGATTTCACGTATCTTTACAGTCCACCAAAGTGATTAGCCAATGAAATTTTCAGTGATTGCTAAATCCAATTTCACTTTAGTCCTTTTACCACTAAGTTTTATTCTTTTTTTCTTTTTTCTAGTACGTTCTCCTTTGTTTTTAAGTGAACCAAATCAGTTATCTAGCTTAATAACTTTGGATCTTTTAGTCACTTTACCTGCATTCTACTTTTTACTTATTCGAAAAAGAGACATTCCTAAAATCACAGTAGTTAGTATGTTTATAGTAGGACTCATCAGCGCCAGTTATATTCTGCCCTCTGATCAACAATCCGTTTTAAAGCTGGTTAAAACATACTTTCTGCCCTTGGTTGAATTTGGAATTGTAGGATTTATAATATTCAATGTACGTAAAGGATTAAAACTCTATCAAAGCAAGAAAAACAATGAACGAGATTTTTTTACGATTCTACAATCCGTGACACAAGATCTAATGCCGGCTAAGATTGCGCATTTATTCGCTACTGAGATTGCTGTTGTTTATTATAGTTTGTTCAGTTGGAGACGAGAACCCATAAAAGAAAATGAGTTCAGTTACCACAAGAAAAGTGGAATCGTTTCTGTTATCGTAGTCCTTATTGGTCTTGCTATTATTGAAACAATAGTAGTTCATATACTGCTTGTTCAATGGAACCAAACAATCGCCTGGATTTTAACGATTTTAAGTATCTACACGTGTTTCCAACTTTTTTCGATCATGAAATCAATGAGTCGAAGACCGATATCCTTTAATGATGCCGAAGAGGTTCTTCATCTTAGATTTGGCTTTGCCAACTATGTAGATATTTCATACGAAGAAATCAAATCCATTGAACTGAGTTCTAAATCTTTTGGTCCTGAATCGAAAACAATTCAACTTTCCGCTTTTGGTATGCTTGATACACACAATATTTACCTTCACCTAAAAGATGAAAGAACATTAAATCGAATATATGGTCTAAAATCAAAGTTCAAATCAATTGTTCTTTATATAGATGAGAAGGAAAAATTTGAAACAAAAATTAAGTCCATTATTGAAATGGAAAATGAAATATGAATGTCCAAACAGACCTATTCTTGATCATTGCAATTTCGTTTCTTTCAACTGTGTGTAGCGGTCAAATCCCTAGACCTTCAAGTTTTGATATTTTTGCCGGAATCGGAAAATCGTTCAGGAACTTAGAGTTTGACGATAGCGATTCCACCTTGACATTGATTAATTCTTCTCGTGAGCAAGAAAGTGCCTTAACAAGTTGGCGACTTGGTTTTAATCAATATTACACAGTAAATTCTTCATGGTACATTCAGACTGGAATACGATTCTCCACTTCTGGAATTCAACGTAAATATCCGAAAGGCTTAATAACTCGTGCAGATTTAATAGACTTTATAGACCTGGGTAATCAGAGCCCCATTTCATTTGAAAATGCATATTGGAAGCAAACCGATTTTTTCTTCGACTTCCCTATCAATTTAGGATATCAAATCAATCTAAGTAAATTCAAACCTTTTGGAAAAATTGGTTTGAATGTAAGATCATATTTGGGGACGCAAACCAATTTCAACTCCACAAACTATAATTCTTCAGAATGGATTCGTTATAATTTCAATCAGATTCAATGGGCGGTTAATATATCGATTGGTTTACTATTTGAACTAAATACCGACTATTCATTGTTTTGCCAGGTAGATTACTTGCAAAATATAACATCTCTTAGAGATGCTCCCATATCAGAATATCCGTTTAGTACCATGTTAGAATTTGGATTTAGAAAAAAACTTCAAAAATCAACTCTATGAAGAAATTAATTCTTAGTCTCATAAGCCTATTCCTTTTCTCATTCGGCTACAGCCAAAAAGAAGAAATACTACAACTTCCTCTCGATAGCAATTATATTGAAGGAACATTAATCATCGCCGACACCCTCAAGCAGAGCCCAATTGCCCTTATCATTTCTGGATCAGGACCTACGGACCGAGATGGCAATAATCCTCAAATGAAAAATAATTCTTTGAAGATGTTGGCAGAACTACTTGCACAGAATGGCATCTCAAGTTTGCGTTATGACAAGAGAGGAATCGGTAAAAGTGCAAACATAACTATTGAAGAAAAGGATCTTCGATTTGATGATTTTGTCACCGATGCTGGACAATGGCTTAAAAAACTTAAAGCGGACTCTCGGTTCAATGCTCATTTAGTTATTGGACATAGTGAAGGATCTCTAATTGGTATGATGGCGGCTTTCGCCGAAAAGGCAGATGTTTACATTTCAATAGCTGGCCCAGGAGTATCGGCTGATATTATGCTCAAAGAACAATTTGAAAGTCAACCACCTATGTTGCAAGAAATAGCAATTCCTTTGCTAGAAAAAATTGCAAAAGGTGAATTTGTAGAAGAAGTCAACCCTATACTTTACTCTATTTTTAGACCTTCTATACAACCTTATATCCATTCTTGGGCAAAATTAAATCCACAAGACGAAATTGCTAAACTAAATATTCCCATTTTAATCATTCAAGGCACTACAGATATTCAGGTAGGGGTCGATCAAGCCGAAAAATTATCCGAAGCAAACGCTAATTCTGAACTCTCAATTATAGACGGAATGAATCACATCCTAAAAATGGCTCCTGAGGATCGAACTGAAAATTTAAAAACCTATTCAGATCCTGAGATTCCTTTGCATGAAGAATTCTGCATTGCGATCCTTCAATTTCTTCATCACGCTCTAGAAATTGATTAGCTCATTCCTTAGACATTTATGTCTACACTAGTTCAATTCGTGGAAAATGAAATGACTCCTATCGAATAATTCAGCATTTGACCGAATATATTATTTATCTTGTCCCATGTATAAATTCCACATCAATGATTCAAGTAGAAAACGTTTCTAAGCAGTACAAGCTTAATAAAAAACAAAAGAAAGAATTAAAAACAACGGCTTCTTCAATTAATGCTGTTAATGGCATTTCGTTTGAATGTCAACCAGGACGGGTCTTTTCATTACTAGGACCCAATGGCGCAGGTAAAACAACCACGCTACGTATGATGTCCACAATATTGACACCGACCAATGGCGATATTAAAATTTGTGGTCAAAGCGTAACTCAAAACCCCACAGAAGTCCGAAGGAAAATAGGTTTCCTTACGGGTTCAACCAATTTGTACGATCGTCTAAATCCAGAAGAAATTGTGAAATACTTCGCTTCCCTTTATGGAATGGATGATAAAGTTTTCAAAGAACGAAAAGAAATGCTTTTTGATCAAATGGGTATCCATGAGTTTTCAAAAAAACGCATTGGGCAAATGTCAACAGGAATGAAACAAAAAGTTTCGATTGCTCGAAGTATGATTCATGATCCTGATGTCGTCATTTTTGACGAACCAACCTCCGGATTAGATGTCATAACGGCTCATAATATTATTGAGCTGATTAGAGATTGTAAAAATGCAGGAAAGACAGTCATTTTTTCTAGTCACATAATGAGTGAAGTAGACTTACTTTGCGATGATCTCGCAATAATCGCTAAAGGTGACCTTGTTTATCAAGGTACCATGGACTCTTTCCGTCAGGAAAATAGCGGAATCTCCTTGACCGAAGCTTTCATTCAAACTGTTGATCGAAATTCAACAACCCACGCTTAAATCCATTTATCAACTGACAAGCATTAATCAAATGAATACCATATTTACTGTTTTTAAAAAAGAACTATTAGATACATTAAGAGACAGAAGAACCCTTTTAACTGCCATACTTCTTCCTGCTTTACTACTACCATTTTTGATGTATGGAATCACCAAAGTGACCAAAACAATGGTTGAAAAAGAAAAGGCTAAAAAATTAAAGATTGCCATTCTTGATTCTCCAGACGACTTTATTAGTCGGATCGACACCGCCAAATTTGAACTCATTTCTGGAATGGATTTGGAAAAAGGAAGAGATCAAATTTTAAGTGACAGTTTGGATGCTTTGATGGCTTTTGCCAATGGATACACCAAGGCCATTGCCAATAATCAAACTGGAAATGTAAATGTATGGTATAAATCGACCAATCTCAGTGTACGAGATAAAATGACAACATTGATTGAAGATTATGAAGAAGGCATACTAGATCAACGAATCGTGGACTTGGGTTTATCCAAATCAGCAATTGACCCGATAGAAATGCGTCGCTATGACATTGCTCCAAAAAAAGAACAAATTGGTAAAATGGCAGGTGGCTTTCTCCCCTATTTATTCATTATTTTTTGTTTTATGGGATGCATGTATCCAGCCCTCGATTTAATTACTGGGGAGAAAGAAAGAGGAACAATCGAAACCTTACTTACCGTTCCAGCTTCAAGATTTAGCATTCTTATGGGAAAAGTAATCACCATTGCTTTAATTGGTTTAGCATCAGCGGGGATGACAATCTTAGGACTATTTGTGGCCATTAAATTCATGCCTGATATACCTGCGGATTTTTTGGAAGCACTAGGTAACATTGTGAATACCAAGTTTGTCATTATGCTTTTTGCCATGTTAATCCCACTTTCAATATTTTTTGCCGGATCCCTTTCTGCTATTGTAGTAGGGGCAAAAAGTTTTAAAGAAGCGCAGAGTATTGCGACGCCACTTTCGTTTATCGTAATCATTCCTGCCGCATTGGCTCTTACTCCTGGAATAGAATTAAATTGGACCACTGCGATGATTCCGATTTTAAATATGGCCTTAGCTACCAAAGAAATCGTGGCAGGAACTATTCAGAATGGACATTATATTGTCATTGTTTTGTCTCTTATAGTTCTCGCCATCTTAGCTGTTTTAATAAGCTTTAGACAATTTTCCAAAGAAGGAATGGTTCTTAAATAGTAGTCAATGTATATTCTATTTATTATAATATTAAACATGCTAAATAACCCCACAAGCAAATTAATATATGTCGGTGACCCCATGTGCTCGTGGTGTTATGGCATTTCGGAAGAATTAAGCAAAGTTCAAGAAGAATTTAATCACCAGTTGCCGATGGAATTAGTGATGGGAGGTCTTCGGCCTTACAATAAGGAAACGATGTTAGATCTAAAATCTTTTCTTACAGGCCATTGGGAAGAGGTAAACCATCGAAGTGGTCAAAAATTCAATTTTAAAATCTTGGATAGTGATCAAATCACTTACGACACCGAACCTCCTTGTAGGGCCAATGTAATTGTACGAATACTCGCTCCCGAAAAATCGATGGAATTTTTCAAAGGAACTCAAAGAGCATTTTATTGGGACAATAAGAATATGCACTTGGCAACGAGCTATGATGAATTGCTAAAAACATTGGGTATTGACCAAAACAAATTTCATTCTTTGTTTGAAAGTGATGAAATGAAAAACGAAGTCAAAAAAGATTTTGAACGATCAAGTCAATTGGGTGTTCGAGGATTCCCAACCCTTTTACTACAGCAAGATGACAAAATTACGCTTATCGCGAATGGGTATGATACTGCTGAAAACATGATTCGAAAAATAAAATCACATTTGAATCAATAAATGAAGTGATTTAATTAATGAAAGGATCAGAGAGTACAAAGAGTAAAAATAAACTTCATCCAAGGAATAAACATCATGATCGATACAATCTAGATGTGCTATCAAACACATATTCAGGATTAAGGCCTCATATTATCAAGAATCAATATGGTAACAAGAGTATTAATTTCTTCGATCCAGTGGCGGTCAAAGCACTGAATACCGCTATATTAAAACACCATTACCGTATTGAGAATTGGGATATTCCGGATGGATATCTCTGTCCTCCCGTACCAGGCAGAGCCGACTACCTTCATTACATCGCAGATCTAATGGCTCATAGTAATAAGGGTAAAATACCGAAGGGTAAAGAAATTGTCATTTTCGATATTGGCACTGGTGCCAACTGTATCTATCCTATTATTGGACATACGGAATATGGATGGTCCTTCATTGGAACTGAAATTGATAAACTTGCTTTTAATTCAGCCAAAACAATCTTAAAAAACAATGAATCATTACAAGCGCATGTAGAATTACGTTTGCAGACCAATCCAAATGACATTTTCTTTGGCGTCCTAAATCGAGAAGAACGGATTGATGCCTGTATTTGTAACCCTCCATTCCATGCAAGCATGGAAGAAGCAAGAGCCAGTACATTGAGAAAATTGAAAAACTTAAAGGGTGATAAAAACCCAGAGTTAGTCTTAAATTTTGGAGGTCGTCAAAAAGAACTATGTACTGATGGCGGAGAAAAAGCCTTTGTTAAAAAAATCATTCGCGAAAGCGCAAAATTCTCTAAAAACATCTATTGGTTCACTTGTCTATTGTCAAAAAAATCAAACATTGACTTTGTTCAAAAAGCCTTGGATGTCCATCAATGTCAAGAAATGAAAATTATAGAAATGGGGCAAGGAAACAAATCTAGTCGTATGATCGCTTGGACGTTTTTGGATACCAAACAGCAAAAGGCATGGTCGGATACACGCTGGTAACAAATTTGAATTTCTTTGAAATAAGTAATTC
Source organism: Saprospiraceae bacterium (assembly GCA_020629615.1). Taxonomy (GTDB): domain Bacteria; phylum Bacteroidota; class Bacteroidia; order Chitinophagales; family Saprospiraceae; genus JAHDCZ01. The sequence goes on along the minus strand of JAHDCZ010000038.1, from coordinate 8,145 downwards.
GACTATTAAAATTCAGCATTTTTAGTCCAAAATCCTTATCTTGTTGAATATTCCCCCTTCTTTTTAAGATTTCTGAGCACCGAATTCTGCGCTAATGCAGTGATCGATAATATCGACCAACGAAATATTCGGCCATGAAACATGTACTTTTTTCATTCTTTTTATGTCTTGCTTTTCACTATAGTATAGCTCAAAGTAATTATTTTGGTTCTTGGAAATCAGGAAATGCTGTTCAACAGACGAGAGTAACAACCAGCTTAAGTACTTGGAATGATTTTGATGAAGACTTTGTATTTAATCAGGGATTACGTCTTAAAGATTTTGAACATTATGTCGAAAATGGACAAGATTACTATTTTGGATCGTGGCAAACTGGAACGGGAGTTCAAGAATGGCGCTTATTGACCAATTACTCTGATTGGGTCGACAACAATAATTCTTTTTTCTTTGATAGCGACCTGCGATTAACCGACTTTGAACATTTTGAAGAAGGTGGTCAGGATTTCTTTTTTGGTTCTTGGAATACTGGAACTGGAACACAGGTGGTGAGATTAAGCAATACCATAGCAGATTGGACGGTTGATAACAACAATTTTGTCAATAATTTAGGTCTTCAGCTATATGACTTTGAATACTTCCAAGAAGGCGGACAAAGTAATTTTTTCGGTTGCTGGCGCCCGGGTACGGGAATTCAACAAATAAGAATAGCCACTAGCTTGGCTGAATGGCAAGACTATAATGAAGATTTAGTCCAAAATCAAGGCTTAATATTATACGATTTCGAATACTATGTGGATGGGGGTCAGGAATACTATTTTGGTCTTTGGCGTACAGATCCGGGAGTACAAGCTGTTGAAATAGCTCCTACTTTATTGGATTGGGCCAATTTCGACAACGACTATATCAATAATCAAGGAATGAATTTGGAAGATTTTGAATTCTTTAGCTCTCAAGTACCAATTAGTTGTAATTATACTGGTGACATTGAGGTCAATGGGCTGGGAAATCAAACCGCTTGTGACGATTTAGTCCGCTGTTTTATGGATGAGTACGGTATTCCTGCGGCTAGTTTTGCCCTGTCCAAAAACGGTAAAATGATTTATTCAAAATCTTTTGGCAAATCTGATTTAAACCAAACACAGCAGACTCAAACCCATAATCTTTTTAGAATAGCCAGCGTCTCTAAACCGATAACCGCAGTAGCTATCATGAAGTTGCAAGAAGAAGGACTATTAAATTTAAGTGATAAAGTTTTTGGTGTCGGAGGGATATTGGGCGGTCATGCTGATTTGCAAAACGCAAACATTCAAGATCCTAGAATCTATGATATCACCGTACAAAATCTACTTGAACATTCAGGTGGTTGGGATCGTTCGGTAGATTGTTTTCCTAACCCTACATCTCCTTACCCTTGGCAATTTTCAGGCTGTGACCCGATTGTAGCCCCCTTGCACGTAAGTGAAATCCTAGAAACTAACAATCCCACCACAGAAGCAAATATGATTCAATTTTTGCTTGAACATGGGTTAGACTTTAGCCCTGGAACTGATTATGCCTATTCCAATATCGGATTTCTAATATTAGGAGAAGTAATCGCATCTATCACCAACATGGACTATGAACAATATGTGCAATCCGCTATTTTATCTCCATTAGGAATATGTGACATGCATATGGCAAAAAATCTATTAGCTGAAAAACAAGAAAGAGAAGTAGAATATCACGGCAATGGTGGCTCCAATTTATCATGCTATGGAACAGGAGAATTTGTACCATGGGAATATGGTGGATTTAATATTGAAGCAATGGATGCCCATGGAGGATGGATAGCAACCGCATCCGATTTACAACGGTTTATTTTGTCTGTAGATGGTTCGTCTTCGCCGCCAGATATTCTCAACGCAAATTCTATCAGCTCTATGACGAGTCCATCTATGAACAACAGCAACTATGCAAAAGGATGGACTGTGAACTCTTCCAATAATTGGTGGCATACTGGATCATTGGACGGTACTGCATCATTTATTGCGCGAACAGAAAATGGGTATTCTTGGAGCATTTTATTGAACAAAAGAGCTGGGAGTTCGGAAAGTGGTTCTTTTTGGAACGACTTTGACAATCTACCATGGGAGTGCATTTCAAATCTAGCAAATATTCCCACCTATGACCTATTAGAAAATCCAGAAAACAACAGCAGTGATTTGGCCATCAATATTGTAGACAATAGTACTGTTAATATCAGTTGGACAGTGGGTACTGGAACCGATCGATTGGTTTTATTACGGGAAGGTCAGGATATTTTAGACTTTCCTATTGATGGTCAAAATTATGCGGCGATTCCTGTCTTTGGAATAGGTCAAAATCTAGGAAACGATACCTACGCTATTTATAATGGGAGTGGTAATAATGTGGATGTCAACGGATTGAATCCGAATACAAACTATACCGTTCGAGTGTTTGATTACAACAATTCAGCAGAAACCGGAGGACATAATTTATACAAACTTTGCGATGATAATTCTCTCTATTTCGAAATTACCGATAGTGATAACGATGGTTTTATAGCAACCTATGATTGCGATGATTTAAATGCAGACATTAATCCAAATGGTGTTGAAATATGCAATGGTCTTGATGATGACTGCGATGGATTGATAGATAACGAAGATAGTGATGTAATTGGCGAAACTGTCTGGTATCTTGATAATGATAACGACGGTTTTGGTAATGCCCTGCAATGGATTGAAGCTTGCATCCAACCTGCTGGCTATGTACTAAATGATAACGATTGCAATGATTCTAATGAAAATATTTTTCCTGGTGCATTGGAAATATGCAATGGAATTGATGACGATTGTGATGGTTTTATTGATGATAGCGACCCGGATATAACAGATCAATTACTATGGTATGCGGATGCTGACCTTGATGGTTTCGGCGATGCAGACAATTCAATGTTAGCATGCAATCAACCTCCTAATTTTGTGTTAAACAGTCTCGATTGTGATGATAACAATGATGCCATCAATCCAAATGGGATAGAAATATGCAATAATATTGACGACAATTGTGACGGACTTATAGATGATTTGGATTCTGATGTTCAAGGACAATCCGTATGGTATGCTGATAATGATCAAGATGGCTTTGGTGATCCCAACAATATAATCATGTCCTGTTTTCAGCCACCCTCAACAAGCACAGACAATACAGATTGTGATGACAATGACTCGATGATCAATAGTAGCGCTCAAGAAATCTGTAACGGGATTGATGATGATTGTGATGGCTTAATCGACGTGGACGATCCTGATGTGACGGGTACAGCACTATGGTATGAAGATCTAGACAACGACGGGTTTGGTAATCCCAATGTATTTTTAACCGCGTGTGCTCAACCCACAGGATATGTTATCAACAACATAGATTGTGATGATAACAACAATGAAATTAATCCTGATGCCATCGAATCATGTAATGGAATTGATGATAATTGTAATGGTTTGGTGGATGGAGATGATCCCAACATTCAAGGTCAAACGATCTTTTTTGCCGACACCGACGGAGATGGTTTTGGCGATCCCCAAAATACAATGATCGCCTGTACCCTACCTACTGGATTTAGTACAAACCAAAATGATTGTGACGATAGCAATCCAGAAATAAATCCTGATTCTACCGAATCATGTAACGGAATCGATGATGACTGCGATGGACTTATTGATAGCGACGATGAAAATGTGGAGGGTGAACTAACGTGGTATGCCGATACTGATGGAGATGGTTTTGGTGATGAATTGAACATACTAACTTCCTGTGAGCAACCCACTGGGTATACCAATGACTTATCTGACTGCGACGACACCGATTCAAGCATCAATCCTGACGCCATAGAAATCGTAAATAACGAGGTGGATGAAAATTGTGACGGTATAATTGGTACAACGAGAGTGTTAGAGTTTGGTGATTCGGAACTTAAGATATTCCCAAATCCTACCAAGGATTACATCTATCTTGAAAGTGAATACACGGGCAGTGTTATTATCAAAATTTTGGATATCAAAGGTCAATTTCTCGACGTCATGAGTGTTAATAAAATTCCAAAAACTATCAACTTTACGGAATACAAAGCTGGAGTATATCTTTTAGAAATCAGATCAGCTTCAAATCAAAACATTATGGTGTTGACTCGAATCATCCGAATGGATTAAAGATTTATTGATTTCTATTTAGCGCTTTTTCAATCTTATTTTTTAAACCCTCTCGTTTCATAGAAAATGTGGAGGTTTTTTCTTCCGCAGATAAAACACATTGATAGGCTTTAGAAAAATATTGGCAAGCAAGGGTTTTTTGGTCTTCAATCAAAAACTGTTCTCCTGCACGAAACAAATATGCTGCGAGATGATCAAAATGCTTTGCAGCATAAGCACGCTTAGCAAAAAATTGTTTACAAACCATATCAGAAGAATGGACTAATCTATCAATATCAATGTCCAGCTCGTCTTTCATTTGTTGATTGCATTCATGAACCGATAAGTTTGGTGCTTCACTTGGGTTTGCTCCTATAAAATTGCCTATAATTAAGCCCATGACTCGTCCCAACTCATCCAATTGATCCTTTAGAATATCTCTTTGCTCCACAGTTCAATTTTAGATTTTCAAAACGTATTTTTTCTCGTTCAATTCTACTAATATTTCCTAGACAAATATTCTACCTAAAAAAGTAAACTTTTAGTAATTTCCACCCAATTGCTCAATTACGGAAAAAGGATGCAATCTGTCAATTTCTTTTAAAAATGTATATTGCAATATAGATTATATTTAATAAAGTACTCAAAACCAATTAGGTAAGGAAATTTTGAGTCATTACGATGAAAACAGAAGAGAAAGATAAGATCGAAAAGCCTAGTCTCTTTTGGCTGGCGACCGAAGGTGCAAGGGCCGCATTTGAATTTGGAAGTTTCATTCCTTACAAACTACTTTTCTCTAAACAATTCGATGGCCAAGGTTTTCCTGTGCTTATCATTCCGGGATTTATGTCAAGTGATCGATCGACAAAACCATTACGAAAATTTCTAAATAAAAATGGCTACCGAGCCCAAGGATGGAATTTAGGTCGAAATTATGGCGATGAGGAAGACATCGAATTTTTATTGGAAGAAATTGATTTGCTATTTTCTAAAAATAGAAAAAAAATAAGTCTTATTGGATGGTCTTTGGGTGGTGTATATGCCCGACAAATTGCCAAAATGAGACCTCATTTAATACGTCAAGTGATTACATTAGGATCGCCATTTAAAGGGGTTACCGTCAGCAATCATGCTACTTGGTTGCACAGATTCATCACAGCAGGTAAAGGTGAAGAAATTATTGATAAAGAATTTTTGAATGACCTTCCCAAACCTGCACCAGTGCCAACAACTGCCATTTATTCCAAACAAGACGGGATCGTGCCATGGGAATGTTGCATTGAAAACGAAGAAAATGACATCCACCAAAACATCCAAGTTTACGGAAGTCATTTGGGCTATGGCGTCAACCCTCTGGTCATCGAAATCATCATGGATCGATTACAATACGGACCCGAAAACTGGATTAAGTTTAGCCCCAAAAGTAAATTAGTCCAGAGCTTATTGTATCCTGCCTAGAAAATTATATAGGAATTAGCTAACTTAACTGATCTAGTGAATAATTTATTTTTTATTCATTTTTGTAGACTTAAAAAGTATTAGCACGATGTTAGATAAGATACTCAAAGGCCTAGATATCGATCATATTCAATCGATTTCTTCAATGGATGCTACTTTCCTTTATGGAGAATCTCCTACAAGTCCTATGAACGTAGGTGCGGTTTGTATTATAGAAGGAGCGTTATCGTTTGAAACTTTCAAATCGATTATTGCCTCCAGGATTCACATGGCGCCAATTCTTAGAAAACGATTGATTCATGTACCCTTGAGTGTTGATTATCCCTACTTGGCCGATGATCCCAATTTTGATATTAATCTTCATTTACATCATGTAGCACTGCCTCAACCTGGTGATTGGAAACAATTGCGTTCTATGGCTTCAGATATCTTTAGTCAACCTCTGGACCTCACCAAACCGCTCTGGTCCTTTACTTTTGTGGAGGGCTTAAATGAACTTTCACAGGTTCCCAAAAATTCTGTGGCGATTATTTCTAAAGTACATCATGTAGCATTGGATGGTGTAGCTGGAACAAGCCTCATGGCAATCCTATTTGATATGATGCCCAATAAAAAACCCATTCCTAAACCAAAACCTTATAAAGCAAAACCATTACCGAATGATCTGGCTATCATTAGCAAAAGTGTGATCGAATTTGCAAAACACCCATTTAAATTTCCGAACCTTATTAAGGATGCTGTCACGAGTACTTTAAAAGCAGGTATGATTACGCGGGCGCAATTATCAGATCCTCCGGTCTCTGCTTTTACTGCACCTCACACTCCTTTCAACGGGATCATTTCTGCTCGAAGAAAGTGGAATACCTCCATACTATCATTAGACAGAATCAAAAAATTAAAAACCATCATGGAGGTTAAGGTCAATGATATTATCCTCGCTATTTGTGCTGGTGCCCTCCGACGATACCTCCAAGAAAAAAATGCCTTACCCAAACGTTCGTTGGTTTCTATGGTTCCTATTTCGACGAGAGAAAAATCCAATAATGACTCCAGTGGAAATCAATTAAGTATGATGCTTGTCCAACTTGCCACGGATATCGAAGATCCGATCGAGCGAGTTGAAATGATTTATAAAAATACTTCAAGGGGAAAAAATTTGCGTGGAGCAATGGGAGCCAAATCGATTGCAAATTTGGGTGAGGTCGTACCCTATGGGTTGGCCAATCAAGCAGCCAAAATATATACCCGCTATAATCTAGCCAAACTTCATAAGCCTGCATTTAATTTGGTAATTACCAATGTTCCAGGCCCACAATTCCCTATATACATCCATGGGCATAAGGTACATTCGATTATGGGTACAGCTCCGATCATTGATGGCATGGGATTAATGATTGCCGTTTTGAGTTATGATGGTAGAGTTACGATCACCACTACTTCGGACGAAAAGTCAATGCCGGACCTCGACACGCTATCCAACTATATCCGAGAATCTGCTAATGATCTGGAAAAAGAAATTTTGAATTATAATAAGAATGGTAAAAAAAGAAAAGCACCCAAACCCAAGAAACTAAAAGCGAGTTCGGACTTTGTTTTTGAATTGGTCAAAAAATACTTAAAAGAAAATCCTACTTTTTTAAGACCTGACAGCGGACGCTATCAGTTTGTGGTTACTGGAGATACGGAAACCCTTTGGCAAGTGAATTTTTCTAAAGCTCCAGGATCTATTCGCAAAGGAAAAATGAAAGATCCCGATGCCACGTTTACAATCAAAGATGAGCACCTTACTAAAATTGGTCATGGAAAATTAAAATTACAAACCGCTATGGTCCAAGGAAGATTATCGGTTGATGGTGATTTACAAAGAGCCATGCAACTGGGTAAAATCTTGATGAAAATATTGAAGGAAAATAAATAGTCTCTCATGTCTTGACTTTCGTCGAATGGGAACCAATTTACCATTCGACGAAAGTCGCAAAATCAAAACAAACCTCCGCTTAGCGTAATTTCTAGCATTATTTATTCATTCCTTCATCTTATTATTCTATTTTAATGTCACAATGGATAAGATAGAATACATATTAAATGACAGCGAATATCTACAAAGTATAGAGCGCTTGGCAGACGCCGAAGGTAGACTCCTTGAAGAGATAAAAGAAGAGGCCAGAACTTACCTCGAAGAATTGTTATCAGAACATGATCCATTCACTGATAGTGTGATGCTTGAATTGATAAAATTCACGCTATCCCGAGGCTATGACGAAACCATTGATGTCAATCCAGAAGAAATTCATAAGCTCGGAAAGTTAATGCGACGTCATTCTGTGGCCTTCGTCATGACGCATAAAACCTACATTGATATGTGGGCCTTGACGCTCGTACTCGCTAGACATGGTTTGCCATTACCCTTTATTTTTGCGGGTATTAACCTAAGTTTTTTTGGTGCGGGCCATTTGGGGAGAAAAGCGGGTGCGATATTTATCCGAAGATCATTCAA
>JAHDCZ010000037.1 GCA_020629615.1 Saprospiraceae bacterium | reverse complement strand
GTGCTTCTGGAATCGCTGTGGGTATGGCAACCAACATGTTGCCTCATAATTTATCGGAGGTTATCGATGGAACTATCCAATTAATTGACAATAGTGAGTTAAGTACACAAGAACTCATGCAATACATCAAAGCTCCAGATTTTCCAACAGGAGGAATAATATACGGGTATCAAGGTGTAAAAGAAGGTTTTGAAACAGGGAGAGGGAAGATTATTGTTCGAGGGAAAGCTGAAATTGAAGAACACGGCAATAAGGAATCTATTATTATTACTGAAATCCCATATCAGGTCAACAAAGCGAATCTTGTGGCTAAGATTGCCGCTCTTGTTAACGAAGATAAAATTAGCGGAATCAGTGATATTCGCGATGAATCCGACAGAAATGGCTTAAGAATAGTCGTTGACATCAAACGGGATGCTATGGGGCAGGTGGTTTTGAGTAAGTTATTCAAATACACACCGCTACAAACATCTTATGGTGTCAATAACATTGCGCTGGTCAATGGTCGTCCTAAATTGCTGAATCTAAAAGAAATCCTAGAAGAGTTCATTAAATTCAGATTGGAGGTTGTCGTAAGAAGAACACAATACGATCTTAAAAAAGCAGAAGATCGAGCACATATTCTTGAGGGATTATTGATCGCTTTGGATAATTTAGATGAAGTCATTAAAATCATTCGCGGAAGCAAAACGGTAGAAGAAGCCAAACTTGGATTAATGAATACTTTTGATTTTTCTGAGATTCAAGCGAAAGCTATATTAGAAATGAGACTTCAAAAACTTGTAAGTCTTGAAATCGAAAAGGTACAGCAAGAATATGATGAGCTCTTAAAAACCATCGCTCATTTGAAAGCTGTTCTAGCTAGTGAACAAATGCAAAGGGATATCATTAAGGAAGAACTTCGCGAAATTGATGATAAATTTGGTGATGAAAGAAGAACCGAGATCAGCTTTGCAGGAGGAGACATTAGTATGGAAGACATGATTCCAAATGATGATGTTGTGATTACGATTTCTAATCTCGGATACATAAAAAGAACTAAAGTCTCAGAATTTAAAACGCAGAGTCGAGGAGGTAAAGGTTCAAGAGGAAGTAAGACTAGAGATACGGATATGGTAGAGCATATCTTTACTGCCAGTAACCATAATCATATCTTACTATTCACTGAACAAGGAAAATGTTTTTGGTTAAAGGCGTACGAAATACCTGAAGCTTCAAAAACAAGCACTGGTCGTGTAATTCAAAATATCATCAACATTCCCAAAGATGATAAGGTAAAAGCCTACATCAATATTAAAGATTTATCAGATGAGGAATTTTTAAAGAATAATTTTATCGTTTTCTGTACCAAGAACGGTGTGATTAAGAAAACATTGGTTGAAGCATTCTCTAGGCCAAGAACAAATGGCATCAATGCCTTGACGATTCGTGAAGGAGACATGCTCATTGAGGTAAAATTAACCGATGGAAACAACGATATTTTAATAGCTAATAAATCTGGGAGAGCCATTCGATTCCCCGAAGGAAAAGTTCGTCAAATGGGACGTTCTGCAGCTGGAGTACGAGGGATAACCCTAAACGGTGAAGATGACGAAGTAGTTGGAATGATTTGTATGGATCCAAAAGATGAAGCGAATACGATTCTTGTCGTTTCAGAAAAAGGTTATGGAAAGCGATCTTTACTTGAAGATTACCGAATTACTAATCGAGGCGGTAAAGGGGTTAAAACCATGAATGTTACTGATAAAACAGGTGGCGTAATTGCCATGAAATCTGTCAATGAAGAAAATGATTTAATGATCACTACCAAAGATGGTATTATGATTCGGATGGATGTTAAAGATATTCGCGTCATGGGAAGAGCGACCCAAGGGGTTAAAGTGATTCGACTTAAAGATTCTGAATCCATTGGTGATGTGACCGTTACTGGGAAGGAAGAAGATGGAGACGAAGAAGAATAATTTATGTTAACAGAATGGAAAGAACAATTTAACATTCCGAAAACATTTCAATAGTTAAAAGATCGTCTTAATTTTGAGACGTTATATTTCGATGCTTTCATTGAAATAGAATAAATGCAAATTGAACTTTAAAAATTAAAACAATGAAAAAAATACTTATCGCTGCTTTCTCTCTTTTATTTGTTGTAGGGAGTATTCAAGCTCAAGAGTATAAGAAAATCCTTAAAAAAGCTTCTAAAACTTTAGGGAAGTACAACTTGAATCCGGGTGAAAATGCAGATAAACTGGCAGAAGCTATCGCCTTAATTAATCAAGCTTTTGAGTCTGAAGAAGCTCAAAATTCACCAAAAGCATTAGTTACCAAAGGGAAAATTTATACAGAAATCGCCGCTGCTGAAATAAGAGAGAAGTTATTGTCTACTGATCCTGAAGCAAAATTAGCTACTCCAGATGCTTCTACTATTGCTTTAAGTGCATTTACCAAAGCGATGAATATGGATCCTGGTAAGGGAGAAGTAAAAGATGCTTTGAGAGGTTTAAAGGAACTAGAAGGCCATTTAAATAATACAGGAGCAATTGCATATGAGTCAAAAGACTTTACCGGCGCTTTCGCGAATTTTGATGGTTCTTTAAAAGCAAGAGATTTATTACTTGCAAACAAGAAAAAAAGTAGATTGGATGAACAAGAAGGGATGCTTGATTCTCAAATTTTCACAGCAGCAATGACTGGCTATTATGCAAAGGAATATGAAAACTGTCTACCTTACTTAGAGTCCATTTACGCTAAAGGATCTGATGAAGCTGCCGTCTACGATGCATTATACAACATTAAATCACAGCAAAAAGCAGAGAACGCTTTAGAATACTTAGAAGAAGGAAGAAAAAGATTTCCTGATGATACTGGATTATTGTTTTCTGAAATCAATCACTATTTACAAGCGGGTAAATTAGAAGAGCTTACCACAAAATTAAAGACAGCAATTGAAAAAGAACCAGACAACACGTCCGTTTATGTTACTTTAGGAAATGTATATGATCAATTAAGTACCAAAGAACTTGAAGCTGGAAACACTGCTAAAGCAAACGAATATTTCGATCTTGCGAAAGATTACTTTACTCAGACTTTAGAGAAAGATCCTTCAAATTTTGATGCGCAATACAGTTTGGGAGCTCAATACTATAACAAAGCAGCTTCTATGACAGAAACTTTGAATAAATTAAGTGATGATTATACTCCAGCTGGAACCAAAAAATACAACGCTGCAAAAGCTGAAATGGATGGTTTGTTTGAAAAAGCACTTCCATATTTCTTGAAAGCTGAGGCAGCTGCGGACGCAAAAGGTACTCCTGACAGAAATACATTGATCGCACTTAAAGAGATTTATGCAAGAAAAAATGATCTTGAAAAATCTGCTGCATACAAAGCTAAAATTGACGCCCTGTAAGAACTAGGCTAAGAAATAATTTGAAAAGGGCTGCCATTTTGGTAGCCTTTTTTTTTGTGCAATATTTAATTTCTATATCTTGAAATATGTTATTAAAATTAGCAGATAGAATCGATCAGGTCATTGAATGGTTAGGACAAAAAGTTTCTTGGTTAACTTTAGTTCTGGTTTTTGTGATCTGTGTTGACGTTTTCTTCAGATATGCTTTTAATAGTACCAAGACATGGATACTAGATATCGAATGGCATTTGTTTTCTATGATTTTTCTTTTTGGTGCTTCTTATGCTTTGAAACATGATGAACATGTACGTGTCGATTTATTTTATCAACACTTTTCAATGAAAAAGAAGTCGATCATCAACTTTATTGGATCTTTGTTTTTGTTAATTCCCTGGTGTGTTGTCGTCATTATGCATTCATTCAATTATGCTATGAATTCTTGGTATGTAAAAGAGGGCTCACCAGATGGTGGATTGAGCGCTTGGTATCCGATAAAGTTTTGTATCTCCATCGGTTTCATACTTTTATTATTACAGGCCATTAGTATTGTTATTAAAGAAGGCCATCAAATATTGAAAGGTTCTTAATGGAAGTATTGGCTATCATACTATTTATTATAATTCTATTAGCCCTGTTATCTGGTTATCCTGTGGCGTTTACGCTTGCTGGAATATCTATCATAGTTGGTGTTTTTACAGTACCTGATTTTTTAGATTTTCTTCCATTACGAATAATGGGAGTCATGAGAAATTATGTTTTGTTAGCAGTTCCTCTTTTCATCTTTATGGGTTTGATGTTAGAAAAGTCAGGGCTAGCCCAAAACATGCTGAATACGATGGCAATCTTATGTGGAAGACTTAAAGGAGGACTTGCCGTTTCAGTAGTAATTGTTGGTGCCTTGTTAGCGGCATCGACAGGAATTGTAGGAGCCACTGTTATAACGATGGGCTTAATCAGTCTTCCTACCATGTTGAGAAGAAACTATAATACATCATTAGCCACTGGAACGATTGCCGCCTCTGGTACCTTGGGTCAAATTATTCCACCATCAATCGTTCTTATTCTATTGGGAAGTGTTTTAAATGTTTCCGTGGGAGATTTATTTGCAGCAGCTATTGTACCTGGAATCCTTCTAGTCACCATGTATATAGGCTATATATTAATCTATAGTAAGATAAATCCAGATTCGGCTCCAGCCATACCTGAAGAAGAAATTCAAGCATTTAAAGAAGATAATTTTGGGATGAAAGTGATCAATGCTTTCGTATTACCCATGTTGTTAATTGTCGCTGTCTTGGGATCAATCCTAGGTGGAATAGCAAGTCCAACTGAAGCTGCGGCAATAGGAGCATTGGGAGCAATACTTCTCACAGTATTCCAAGGTAAAATGAATCGAATTGTTTTAAATGATGTAATGAAATCTACTACACATCTCAGTTCGATGGTGTTTTTAATCCTTTTAGGAGCAACTACTTTCTCTCTCGTTTTTAGAGGATTGGGAGGGGAGAGTCTTTTAGTGGAATCAATTCAGAATACCAATTTGAGTCCAATGGTGTTCCTGATCTTTGTAATGATTATAATTTTCATAGCGGGATTTTTCATCGACTTCATCGAGATCATTTTCATCATTGTCCCTGTTGTTGCACCAATATTTATCGGATTTAAAATGGATCTGGTTTGGATCGGAATTTTAATTGCGCTCAATTTGCAAACAAGTTTTCTTTCACCTCCTTTTGGTTTTGCTCTTTTCTATTTGAAAGGGGTTGCTCCAAAAGAAGTAACGACCAATCAAATCTACAAAGGCGTGATCCCATTTCTACTCATGCAACTTGTACTTTTATTAGCAGTAATCATTTTTCCGGAGATACTAACTATCTTTTCTACATAAGATTATGAAACAGACGTTCGGAATGGGAAGACCATTTTTTTATGCTCGCACTAAAATTTGAAAAGGAATTATAAACTTTCTTCGACATCGGATCTAATTCTGCCATTTCTTCATAAACCTCTTTGGTATATTCTTGCAAAGTTTTCATTACTTCACTTGGGAAAGATTTTAATTGTACTTGGCTTTCCGCCAATATTTTTTCTAAATAAATATTATTCTTAGCTTCAAATTCGGAAAGGCACCAGAGTGTCAATCGTTCAGTTGCTGCTTCAATGATCAATTGTAAATCCTTAGGCAGTCGTTCAAATTCTCTTTTGTTAACAATCGTTTCTAAAATAGAACCTGGCTCATGCCATCCGGGTCCGTAGTAGTATTTTGAGATCTGATGAAATCCCATTAAGTAATCGTGATAAGGTCCGATCCATTCGGTAGCATCAATAACGCCTCTTTCCAAATTGGTATATATTTCACTACCTGCAGACAGTACTGCTGTTCCCCCAACTTTGGCTAATACTTTTCCTCCCAATCCTGGCATCCTCATTTTCAAACCTTTAAAATCTTCGATGGTATTGATTTCTTTATTAAACCATCCACCCATTTGCACTCCAGAGTTACCACCCAAAAACGGGATTATATTGAAGGGCGCGTATAATTCTCTCCACAATTCATACCCTCCACCAAATAACATCCATGAATGCATTTGTTGAGCATTCATACCAAAAGGAATAGATGCAAAAAACGAGGCTGCAGGAGCTTTTCCTGCCCAATAATACGAGACACCATTACCCATTTCAGCAGCACCACTACTCACTGCTTCAAAGGTTTCAAGAGCTGGAGCCAACTCACCACCACCATAAACATTGATCGTCATTCGTCCTGCTGACATTTGATGAATCCACTCCGCTAACCGCGTACATCCTTCGCCCAAAACAGGAAAACCAGGTGGCCAAGTTGTCACCATTTTCCATTTATATTTTTTATTGGAATTTAAATTCACCAACGGAACCTCCTTGTCTTTCTCTACTGAGCAAGAAGCAAAAACTGCCGCACCTAAAGCCAGACTACTCTGTTTTAGAAATTTTCTCTTACTAATAGGCTGCTGCGAAGACGACTTTTTATTCATTAGAAAGAAGTTTAATGTAATTTATTAAATTAATTAAATAAGTTTATATAGTACAATATCAGAACATATGAAAATACAGATGAAAAACTATCTCATTTTACTATTATCACTTTTGATAATTGTTTCCTGTCAGCATGAGGAAATTAAAATCCCAGGTGCCATGAAAGGAATGCAAATGATGGCTCAACAACGAATTTATCCCAATACAGAATTTCCAAAATCAGGATATACAGAAGCCCATGATTATCATGTAAATCAGTTTGGTTCTCAAATTAATCTTAGAAATACCGATCCATGGGAAGCTCAAGGTCCTTGGAATACAGCAGGTCGAACCCTAGCGCTAGCTCTTAATCCTCAAGATAATCAAACAGTTTATTTAGGGAGTGCAAGCGGTGGATTATGGCGAAGTCGGAATTTAGGTCAAGGAGTGTCATGGGAACATATGGACACTGGCTTTCCAGTCTTGGCAATAAGTGCGATTGCTTTTGCACCTCAGGATAGTTCTGTGATGTATGTTGGGACTGGGGAAGTTTATAATTATCAAAATACAGGAACAGATGCAGCTTATCGAGCAACACGTGGTTCTTACGGAATAGGGATTCTAAAATCTACTGATGGGGGTCAAAATTGGGAAAAATCTCTAGATTGGTCATACCAACAAGGTACTGGGATCATGTCTTTAACTGTTCACCCAGACGACTCCAATATCGTATACTCAGCGACTTCTGAAGGTGTCTATAAAACAACTGATGGGGGTCAAAATTGGGAAAATATACTAGATGTTATTATGGCTACTGACCTCGTTATTGTTCCAAGTAGTCCTGATATTTTAATTGCCTCCTGTGGAAATCTCAACAGTAGTGGCAAAGGTATTTACCGTTCGATCGATGGTGGCGAAAACTGGACTCAAATTACAACAAACATCCCTTCAAGCTTCGAAGGCAAAATCGAATTAGGGCAATCTCCATCAAATCCTGAAGTTATTTATGCTTCGATCGGGAATGGATTTTCAAGTGCTAACGGGTACACCTGGCTACTACAAACTACCAATGCAGGGGCAAATTGGAACATCACCAACGAATCTGATTATTCTAAATGGCAAGGCTGGTTTGCTCATGATGTAGCTGTACATCCAACTGATCCAAATCGATTAATTACGGTAGGAATTAATGTATGGAAAAGCACTTCTGGTGGATTAGATTTAAGCAAAAAATCCCAGGGTGGCGTGACATTAGGAACCCATCCGATAGACCAACCTGATAATAATGGTAACCCATTCTATTCTCATTCAGATCATCATGTTGTTTTATATCACCCAACGATTTCCAATTTGGTCTTACTAGGAAATGATGGCGGTTTGTTTCTTTCATACGATGAGGCGGAAACATTTGAAAGTGCCAACGGAGGCCTTCAAACAACCCAATTTTATAATGGATTTAGTGTTTCTCCATTTTCTGATGATCTGGCAATGGGAGGACTTCAAGATAATAGCACGGTGATATTTCGTGGAGATAAAGCTTGGCAACGAGTAGTAGGAGGGGATGGTAGCCATACCGCGATAGATCCTACCAATGATAATACGATGTTTGCTTCCGCCCAGAACTTGTACTTGACAAAGTCCGTTAACCAAGGAAATTCTTTTTCTTATGTTGAAGTACCTATTGGAAATACCATTTTTATTTCTCCATATATACTCGCGCCATCAAATCCTGAAATTATTTACGCTGGTTCATCCTATGTCGCTAAATCGGAAAATGGCGGTTCTAGCTGGAACTTTACCAATAACAATAATGAATTGAATGGAGATCCTGTTTTTTCATTAGCTGTATCTTATCAAAATCCGGATGTTGTTTACGCTGGAACAGCTCCCTTTGGAGGGACTCCATCAATTTTTTTAACTACTGATGGTGGGGATTCCTGGCAAGAAATTACAGGTGATTTACCCAACCGTTTCCCTAATGATATCGCAGTTGATCCGACTGACGAGCGTATTGCGTACGTTACATTTAGCGGATTTGGCACAGGACACATTTATAAAACCGAGGACTATGGAGAGACATGGAAGGATATTTCATACGACTTACCAGATGTGCCTGGAAATGCAGTTATCGTTGACCCATCATATCCTAATCATGTTTATTATGGAAACGATTTCGGGGTATATTTTTACGACCATACGGAAGAATCATGGCAGGCTTTTAGTGAAGGACTGACCGGCGTAACGATCGCAATGGATTTAAAAATTTCTCCGTTTGATAACATGCTTTGGGTTGCGACTCATGGAAATGGGGCCTATAAAAGACCCTTAATTGAAGGAGAAGTCAGTACTACTGATATTAATCCTGCTTTAGTTGAAATTAATATCTTTCCTAACCCAACAAAAGATTTTGTTAATCTCAAGTTGTTTTCTGAAAAAGAATTCACATTCGACGTAAGTCTAAAAAGTATTGATGGAAAAACTACACATTCTCTTGGAACCCGTCAAAGGATAAATCCAGGATCTAATCAATTTCGATATGATTTAAACAATGTAGAATCTGGGATGTATATAATACGGATTAGTGAAAAGAATAATATCTTAGCCACTCGTAAAATCCAAATAATAAACTAGACATGAGTGAGAAAATAAAAGAACCAAATGGTTTAAATGATGTTGCTGCATTTCATAATACTTTTAACATGCCGGTCTTGGATGATCCTCAAATTCCAGCCAAAGATCGCTGTGCACTACGGATTAACCTTCTTCAAGAAGAATTAAATGA
This sequence comes from Saprospiraceae bacterium, assembly GCA_020629615.1. Lineage (GTDB taxonomy): Bacteria > Bacteroidota > Bacteroidia > Chitinophagales > Saprospiraceae > JAHDCZ01. The sequence goes on along the minus strand of JAHDCZ010000037.1, from coordinate 17,750 downwards.
ATTAAAAGAAGCGGTAGAGAATGAAGACTTAGTCGAAGTAGCTGATGCTTTGGCTGATCTTCAATATGTACTTTCTGGCGCGGTACTGGAATTTGGATTGACACACAAATTCAAGGATTTATTCGATGAAGTTCAACGATCCAATATGAGTAAAACTTGCAAATCTTTGGCAGAAGCGGAAGCTACTCAAAAGCATTATAAAGAATCAAAAAACACAGACTCTTATGTTGTGGAGCGAAATGGTGAATGGCTTGTATATCGAGAGGGAGATCACAAGGTTTTAAAATCGGTCAACTATTCTGCGGCAGATTTGGCATCTATCATAAAATAAAAAGGCCTGTCTAGTTCTTTTACCAGACAGGCGGCTCCCATTTACGAATAAAAATAATTCTTATCTAAAACATCCCGAGGATGTCGAGTATCTCGTTCAATGATTTTTCTTCTGGACTTATTAAGCCTTCGAAGTTTTCTGTTATAGTAGCAGTTTTTGTACCAAAGTGATAATTGTCTTCAGATATTTCCGAAATAGTAACAAAAGTAACCTCTAACCCAATCGGCGTAAGACCATATGGTTCACAAAACTTCTTAGTATCCGGATTCCCTTGAAGTACCGCAAAACTATTGATATCATTGATGACCATGTATACCGTAGTATTCACATTGTTATACAATTCTTCCGGCAATTGAATGCAAACATCCGTTTTTGCAGCATTTGGAAGATCGTAATAAATATCACAATTGATCCATTGCAGATCATTAATTTCAAATTCATAACCAAATCCTTCAAATCCATTTCCAGTAGTACTATCGGTCACTACCCATTCACTTATTTGAATATTTTCCCAAGTATTAGGATTATCATCCGCTTCGATCCAATTAAAACCATCCCCAGAATCGTTTCCGTAGAACAATTCCATCTGATCTCTTGGGTTATTATTCGGTAATTTTATATTGATCGTCACATCATCATCCAATTTAACTGCGGAATTATTGTGAGAAGCGCTGAGGTGAAAGACGCCATCGCTTTCAATTAAACTAGCCGTAGTGGTTGTCGGGACTTTATACAACATCATCAGACCTTTATCTAATAATTCGATATACTCAAAATCTATTGCACCTTCGATTACAGCACCCGAATTATCCACAAAGGCATTAGAAGGAATTGTAATCACTGAAAAATTTGAAGTAATGATTTGTGCTCCCATGGAGTTTTCAAAACTTAAACTTTTTGAATGCGTTTGTACATTGTCAAAGAATCCTTCTACATTTCCTGTTATTGGACCTGCAACAAAATCTATCGAATCCCGACAAGAACAAACCAGAACCATGAGTGCAACTGGGAGCAGTATTTTTATATTTTTCCAATTAGCGAACATAGTATTTGTTATTTATATCTTTTAGACACCCAAACTTCGAAAAGTGATGCCTCCTTTTTTAAAAAAATTAAAATTTATATCGTAAACCAGTATTTAGACCTACCACTGTATATTTCTGAATCAGAAAATAATCATCTAGACTAAAACTATCTGGATAAAATCTCATACTCACATCAGCAAAAACATCCCATTTATCTGACCAATGGTAGATCCCTCCAATGCTTGTGTAATAACTGATTCCGATTCTAGTTTTATATGCTTTGTAAGCTCCTGGTTGATTTGAAGTAAACCAAACATCTTGATTTGCATTTGGAGCCATAAATTGACCACGCTGTCTGAACATCAAATTGAAATATACTCCAGCATTTACTGAATACGACAATTTATTGGTTCTTAAAGATTCAAATCCAAAAATGATCGGTACATCCAACATTTTATAACGATTATAGGTCCGTACTCTCTCTTCTCCTGGAATGTAATAGGAAATAGAATCAATGATTTGTCCAGTTACTTCATCTCGGATTATAACTTCTTTATATCGACCTGATTCAGGATCTGTAAAGCGATAAAGCTCATTAATTTGCGAATAATTTATCCCCGTTTTAAAGCTTACACCCTTAGAACTCAAAAATTGAGCCCTGAAACCAGTACTAAAACTGTAAAGTTCCAACTCACTTTCGTCCCTTATGTTTTTATAATCCGAATATTCTGGCGTTCGAGCCCTAAATTTCCGAATCGCATACTCATTGGTATAATATATTTCACCAAACCAACCTGATTTCAGAACATATAGGTCCTCACAATTTGTATTATTATATTCGCCGCAAGGCATCGCTAAACTTCTGGAACTTTCATTTTGAGAAGAAAGCATTCTAGGAGTAAATCCAAGATAATCTATCTGTTCGATTTTCTTTAGTGCTAAATTGTCAATAGTACTTGACATATCATTTGATGCAAAAATTTTGGTGCCATTAACTATTTCATCAATACCCAAAAAGGACCTTTGCTGTGCAGTATTATCCGTTTTTTCTATAGAAATCTGATTCCCTTTTGCAATAGAATGAGGTTCATTTGTGTTTGACAATCCTGATCTTGATGAATTTGAGGATTCAGAAAACTGAGAGGATCGAGATAATTGAGAAGACTGTGTCTCTTTGTTTTTTGCGACTTCCGTCGAATGTGTAATTCGATTTTTATCAATATCTGAAGAAAGACCTAATTGTGTTTTTTGAATAGAAGAAGTAGTTTCAATGTTTAAAGATTCAAGTTTGCCTGTTTGTAATGAATGATTAATTTTTTCAGTTAATTCTTCATCTGAAATTGCGGTTTCAGATTGAAAATTGAATGTATTATTTTCCAAAGATAGATCAGAATCATCTGCAGGTCGAGAGATTAGATTACTGGAATTATACCAAAAGAATCCACCAATCATCAATAAAGCGAATAAACCGAAGAGCAAGAAAGGAAACCATCGAGACTTTTCTTTTACAGGATTAATTTCTGCATCGATTTTACTCCAAAGCATATCGGAATAGGGCATTGAATGATCCCTTATTTTCTCTTTAAATAAATCATCTATTGAACTCATACCGCAATTTTCTGTAGTTCAGCAACTTTTATTTGTAATAATCTACGAGCTTTCACTAATTGTGATCGCGACGTACTTTCTTTAATGTTTAACTCTTCAGCGATTTCTTTGTGACTAAATCCTTCAATAGCATATAGATTAAAAATCACTTTATAACCTGAGGGTAGACTGTCAACTAGTTTCATTAATTCATCAACGGACAACTTAGAATGAACCGCAGGAGAAACTGGTTTTTCGGGATAATTTTCTACACCGATGGATTCATTCTTGAAACTCTTCTTACTCACATACTTCAAAGCATTATTTACCATAATTCTTCTGATCCAACCTTCAAAACTTCCTTCAAATTTGAATTTATCCAAATGAGTAAACACCTTAATAAAACCTTCTTGCACCAAATCTTCGGCCTCCGAATGATGGCGGGCATAGCGATGACATACTGACATCATTTTACCAGCATAAAGATCAAAGAGTTGTTTTTGGCAATTCCTATTGCCATTTATACATTCCTTTATAAGATCTTTTTCAGTCAAGCTATGAGGCTTTAAAAGATACATTGAATAGTAGGTTTACAAAATAGACCCTACTTTATATAAATGTGATGCCTGAGTTTATAAAAAATTACTCTTCTTCGGAAATAATAAGCGCATCGTCAATTATTTCATCACCATCGCCATCCAAATCAGTAAATCCAGCGGCTTTTACTGACTCGACCTTTTCTGACAATTGTGCCGAATTTTCTTCAATCGTAATTTTACCTTCCGAAAAAGAATCATATTGACCGTCAGCAAATTTGTCTGCCTTGGCAAAGAAATCATCCGTGTCTTCCAACAGGGACCCACCAGCGTCCAATGTTTCATCTGCAAAATCTTTTTTAGGTTTCGCATTTTCTTCGGCGGCAAATTTTTCGGCTTTCTCTATTTGTTCATTCAATTTGTCACCCAGATTTGAACCAATATCTTTGGCTTTGTCTACCAATGAATCAGTAGCATCTAAAACCTTTTCACCAACCGTTTCTGAAACATCCTTCAACTTGTCAGCCAAATCAGATCCTTTATCCAATACTTTACCACCAACTGCTTCAGTTACATCCTTGGCTTTTTCCATAAAAACTTCACCCGTGTCTAAGACTTTATCACCTACATTTTCGGTGATGTCAGCAGTTTTCTTTACGATCTCAGAATCTGTAATTTTTTCCTTTACAGAATCCAATACATCAGAGGTTTTATCCAAAACACTATCCGCAGAATCCAAGATAGAGTCTCTCAATCCCGAAGTTTTATCCATGATTGTTTTACCTGCATCTTGGACAAATTCTTTCGAATCATCATAGAGTTCAGATGCTTTTGCTTTACTGTAGTCAGCACTTTTTTCAGCTGCTGATTTGGCAACTGATTTCTTGACAAAAAGTAGTTTTTTTATTTCACTCAGAAATCCCATGAAGTATATTTTTTAATCTCCACTAAATTAGCATTTAATAAGTAAGTCCTCAATAGTTAAAGGGTTTAATTCGGCTAATAAGTCCATTGAGAAGGCAAAAAAAAAGAGATCTTTTGTAAAGATCTCTTAGAAAGTAGTTATTTGATTCCCACTTAGTAGGATTTTTCATTATTGCTTCACTTAGATACTTTTCGTTACAGGCGCATTCAAAACATGAACCGTGTAATTTCTCTTAAATCTTCTTCTAAACATTTCTAAAGTATTTTTAATAAATAATTAATTTGAACCGCAAAGATACAACATAATCAACGGCGATATAATATTTTAAATATTTATTAACAATATAAATATTACAGAATTATATTTTGTTTAAAGACATATAATAAAGTATTTAACTTGCATTCGTTGTTTATGATTCTGATTTAATCCGAAAATTTGACACAACACATTACATTCTATTTTAATATATAAGTAATTGAAATGTTAAAGTTTTCTAATGGAATGCATTTTTTGACATAAAGCCTCAACACTGCAATAAATTTATTCGAAACTATTCCTTATTTATGCGTCGTAATACACGAGTACCCTAAGATGCAGAAATGACAACATTAGAAAAAAAAATAGAAGATCTTTTTGTTTACCGCAAATTTCCATTGCTATTTCAATTAGTCAATGAGAAATATGAAAATCATCCCTTGATAAATCAATTGATCGATTTACAAAAAGCCATTTACTTCCTTGATCACCATTTAGAATCTAATTGGAAGATTAATTTGGATGATTTAAAAATCTATTGGGAGGATATTTTTAAAGCATTACAAAATATCGGACTCACTAAAGAGGAGCAAAGAGACTATATTAAGCACCTTCAAAAATATCAAAAGCACGAGTTGTACATGAGAGAGGGTAAATGGCCCAACAGATTTGATCTCAATTATTTTTATTTCTATAAATCTTGTGACGTAAAAATGCTTCGCAGAATTATCTATAAATTCTACCCAGCATTACATCGTAACTTTTCATTAGCCGATTGGAGAAATTTTGATTTAATTACTGAAGTGAATGATGATACCGAAGATGTATTTGAAGATCAAAAGACCATTAACGGAAATAATCTGCTAATAAACATACATCTAGAAGGTACTAGAGAAGCGGAAGAAATTTTCTTGAGCTTTATTGATTCCATTGATACCGCAAATCAGGAAAGATTGATACTTAAGCCTAAATATCAGCAGATCTTTGATTGGACTCAACAAGAAATTATCTCGACCAAAAAATTACTCTCTAAAAACCTAAGACAAATTGATCAATCAAAAGAAGCCCCAACCTCTAAAATTTCTCAATATCTGCCTAAAGCTATTTCAACACCAACTTCCTAAAAAATACTACATCTTCAATTTCTATCTTTACAAGATAGTGCCCTGACGGGTATTTAGAAAGAGAATAATTGGATTGGAAATCTTCTGTATCGATACTAGTATTTTCGAGAAGGCGAACATACTTTCCATTCGTCTTTATCAGGTGCATACGTAAGTTCAGGCCTTTCGAATCTTTAATTTTTACATTTAGCAGATCCGAACTAGGATTAGGCCAAACATAGACTTCCTTATTATTGAGCTCTTTTTCTGAGGTGGATACCGTTGGTTTAAATTTAAAATCCGCAACAACTGCAAAATGATCCGATGCATCATTAGAATCTGATAATAGTAATTCCAATTGATTCAATTCAGAATTTGTCATTCGAGCTGTATTCACCGCAAATGAATTTTTCAAATCAAGTTGAGAATCACTATAAATTATGTAATCCAAGCGACCGGGGCCAAATGAACTATATGGATTTGACCAGGTAACGGCACCTGGAAAACCGGTAGAATGAGGAAGCGCATCGGCAAAAGGAGTTCCATCCCAATCTGGATCAAAATCTCCACCAAATTGATTTACATTTTTGATATCACCTGTAATCAAGGTTGTTTGCTGTCTCTTTAATCCAACCAAATTCATGTCACCTAAAATGATAATTGGATTGTTATTTTCTAGAGGAATGGTACTATTTGCATCTTTAGACTCACGGATAAACGCCATTAACTTATCCACTTCATATTGCCTATCCGTATCATTATCACAACATGGAAGGTGTGCATTACAAATTAGAATATCTCTTTGAGGATGTTCAATAAAGAAAAAGCCATTACCATCGGTCGCAAAAGTTTTGGTAATGGGATACTTACTAATCGTTATGATATCTGGATTTCTTTTAGCAGCATACCAATCTTGATTAGGGAATAGGTCTTCGATGATTGCTTTTACCTGATTTTCATCATGATCATAAATTTCCTGAAAACCAATAATATCTGGTTCACTAGCCTTAATTATTCTTTTTATTGATTCTTTTTGTTGAAAATCAAATAAGCCATCTTGCAAAACGTTAAACGACATCACTCTTAAATGATCATCGGATTTCATGAAAGAAAATTGCTTTAATTCTTGAGTAGTATTAGCTAAACTGTAATTAAACGACTCCATATCTGGTATTCTATCACCAGCATTTCTTTCGTCTTTAAAGAAAAATCGAATATCGTTTTCCATTTGAAAACCATTAGCATTCCAAGTGCCAGTTCGGCGAATACAAATTTCAAAAAAATCAGAGGTGACTGTAGGAATACTGACAATTCCAAGATCGGAATGCCAAATATTTTTTTGTTGTCCATTTAAATATAAATAGCCCTCACGGTCACCAAAAAAATAACGAACGTCCGCTCCAATTCCATCAATAGAATACCCTGTACTTTCGTCATTATCCGTATCAATGTATAGAGTCAATTCATTATTCTCTTGCAAGTCAATTTCACTATTAAGCTTTAAGCTTAGATAAAGAAACTCCTCATCACTACTTGCTGATAATCCAATGAAATCGATTTCATTGTTTCCTTGATCATTATTAGGATCGGTATTATTGTTTGGAACAGCTTCCCAATCTTGAAGGTTTTCATCCAACCAAATCTGTTGTTGAGAATATGACAACCAAGTAATGATCCAAAATAGTATTGTAAAATAGATTCTGTTGTTCATATTCTTCCTTCTTTTCACTAATCATTAAAACTTCCCACAAATCTAATACTATTTGACCTAGAAATGCTCTCTTTACAATATATAAAGCATACCTTCGCGGCTTATTAATTTTTTCGGACAAATAGAACTTAATGATAAAGTATAATTAAATCATTAACAGTTTATTACTAATTATTGTTTTTCAAATTATCAGGACTTAGTCTAATTAAAAGAAAGAAATGAAATCAATTCGAAATATCGCCATCATAGCACACGTAGATCATGGCAAAACAACCCTAGTTGACAAAATTATTTATCAAAGTCAAACCCTAGATGATCGTAAAGAATCCAAAGAACTTATTCTTGATAATAATGACTTGGAAAGAGAACGAGGAATTACTATACTTTCTAAAAATGTTTCCGTTGTTTATCAGGGCGTCAAAATCAACATTATTGACACTCCCGGTCACGCAGATTTTGGCGGAGAAGTCGAAAGAGTATTAAAAATGGCTGACGGGGTCATATTACTCGTAGACGCTTTTGAAGGTCCAATGCCTCAAACTCGTTTTGTCTTAACCAAAGCCATCGAATTAGGTCTAAAACCGATTCTAGTTGTCAATAAAATTGATAAAGAAAACTGCAGACCGGAAGAAGTGCAGTCGGATGTATTTGATCTAATGTTTAATTTAGGAGCAAGTGAAGATCAAATGAATTTTGAAACTTTGTTTGGTTCTTCTAAACTGGGATTTATGAGTCATGACTTTGAAGAAAGAACAAAAGACATCACTCCTCTTTTAAATGCGGTTATCGATCATATCCCTGAAGCTCCATATAATGAAGGAACGGCTCAGATGCAAATCACATCTCTGGATTATTCTAATTTTAAGGGACGGATCGCGATCGGTAGAATCTTCAGGGGTGATTTAGAAGCTGGAAAAGATTACATGTTAATGCAAAAAGATGGCATACAAAAGAAGGTAAGAATTAAGGAACTCTTTGTCTTCGAAGGATTGGGGAGAGCGCAAGTAAAAACCGCTCGGAGTGGAGACATCTGTGCTATCATTGGATTCGATGATTTCGAAATAGGTGATACAATTTCTGATTTAGAAAATCCTGAAGCACTTCCTCGGATTGAAGTGGATGAACCAACAATGAGCATGTTGTTTACCATAAACACATCTCCATTCTTTGGTAAGGAAGGTAAGTTTGTCACTTCCAGACATTTAAGAGATCGCCTATACAAGGAAACCGAAAAGAATCTTGCCCTTAGAATTGAAGACACAGATACTGAAGACAAATTCAATGTTTATGGACGTGGTGTCTTACACTTATCCGTACTAATCGAGACTATGAGAAGAGAAGGGTATGAGCTACAAGTTGGCAAACCTGAAGTTATTATCAAAGAAATTGATGGTGTAAAATGTGAACCGATCGAAAATTTGGTGATTGACGTTCCAGAATCTTATTCAGGAAAGGCCATTGAATTAGTGACGCAAAGAAAAGGACTACTCAAAATAATGGAGCCCAAAGGAGATGTTCAACATCTAGAATTTGAAATTCCTTCAAGAGGACTTATAGGATTACGAAACATTATGCTAACAGCAACTGCAGGTGAAGCAGTTATGACACATCGTTTTATATCTTATGAACCTTTTAAAGGTGAAATACAATCCAACAACAAAGGGTCTCTGGTCAGCATGGAAAAGGGACAAGCATTGGCTTTCGCAATTGATAGACTTCAAGACCGCGGAAAGTTTTTCATAGAACCAGGCGATGAAATTTATATTGGACAGATATTAGGAGAACATTCAAGAGATAATGATTTAGAAATAAATGTTATCAAAGGAAAAAAATTAACAAACATGAGGTCGTCTGGTGCAGATGATGCTGCCAAAATTGCTCCTAAAATTAATTTCTCTCTAGAAGAAGCGATGGAATACATACGAGAAGATGAATACTTGGAGATTACTCCAGAAAATTTAAGGATGAGAAAAATTCAATATCCTAAAAAACCAAATTTGTTGCAAAAGAAAAAATAACTTTGTTTCTTTTAAGCTGAGATGAAAAACTATATACTTCCTTTTTTATTGACAATATCTATTCTGGGAGTTGCCTTATATTATTTGATGGGTTCTCCAGATATTGGCATTAAAATGCCGGATTGGAAGTTACCAGATTGGAAATTTGAAATGCCAGATTGGAAAAGCGATGATTCATCAACCAAAAAGAAAAAAAATAAGAAATCATATAAAGCGAGTCCACCAGCGACCGCTTCAGTGGTTGATGAATTTAACGGAGTAAAAGTATATTACAATGGGCAGGTTGGAAATGTATACGGCAGAAACACCACTGCCGATGGTTACAACTTAGGCTTACGCTATCAGTGTGTAGAATTTGCAAAACGATATTATTACGAATATTTCGACCATAAAATGCCAAACAGTTATGGCCATGCAAAAGATTTCTTCGATAGGAGTTTAAATGATGGAGCTTATAATAAAGCACGTGATTTAAAACAATATAAAAACAATGGACGGCACAAACCCAAAAAAAATGATTTACTGGTTTATGGAGCAACACCCTATAACGGCTTTGGACATTTAGCGATCATTACCAATGTAAATCAGAATTCCATTGGGATAATTCAACAAAACCCTGGTTTGGGTAATCCAACACGTGAAACAATTCCTATGAGCACATCAAACGGACGTTTCAAAATAGAGTATCAATACATTTTGGGTTGGCTTAGAAAATAATTATCCATTTATGGCAAAGTACCGTTTATTAAATCAAGAAGAATTAGAGGAACTACAAACGCATTTTGTGAAGTATTTAGTCCTCAATGGAATCACTGGACAAGATTGGGAGAAGCTAAAAGAAGAAAGCCCAAAAGAAGCGACCAAAATAATGGATCTTTTTAGCGATGTTGTCTTCGAAAAAGTACTGCGTAAAATTGATTTTATTGAACGCATTGAAAAAAAAGCAATCTATTGCTTTCAATGTTTGGAAAATGAAATGGTACTCATTGGAATAAAGACAGAAGATGAAAATATTGATTTTAACGAATCCCTTCCCGCAGAAGAAGACTACCAAAAACTGAATATTTTTACAAAAACTAAAAATTACTCCAAAGACCGTCAACGTGAAATATTCGAAATGCTAGAAAATGGATGTAGTATCTCTGAAGGTAAACTCTTCATACAATTATGTACCTTACTTTGATCAAGAGTTGCTTATCTTTAAAGAATTAGTAATAAAAAAATGATCATGAAAAACTTTATCATTCTATTATTCTTCAGTTCATTTGGCTTAAATTCAATTTGGGGCCAAGGCAATATGGATCTTTATAAATCTTTTGTTCAAAAAGCAGATTCCTTATATGATGCAAAATCATATGTTAAGTCCGCTGAAGAATATCAAAAAGCATTTGATTCCAATGAAGGCAAAGCCTATTCCAATGATCGATATAATGCAGCATGTTCTTTTGCCCTTGCGGGGAATAAGGAAAAAGCAGTATATCATTTACTTTATCTTGCGGAGCATCCCAAAATTTTATATCAAAACTATGCTCATATCACTACAGATACGGATTTGAACTCATTACACAATAGTGACGAATGGAAAAAAATAATTTCAACAGTCAAAGCCAATAAAGAAGAGGCTGAGAAAGATTTGGATAAACCATTAGTAGCGGCTCTAGACTCTATCTATATAGAAGACCAAACATATAGAAGACAAATTGGTGATATTGAAGAAAAATATGGTCGAGATTCTGATGAAATGAAAAGTCATTGGAAATTGATTAATGAAAAGGATTCTATCAATCTAATTAAAGTTCGAAAAATTCTTGATGAGAGGGGATGGCTGGGTCCTAAAATTATAGGAAATCAAGGAAACTCGACATTATTTTTAGTCATTCAACATTCTCCATTGGAAGTCCAAGAACAATATTTGCCCATGATGCGGGAGGCAGTAAAAGCAGGTAATGCGCGTTCAAGTAGTCTTGCCTTATTGGAAGACCGAGTTGCTCTTAGAAAAGGTGGCAAGCAAATCTATGGAAGTCAAATTGGTATTGACCAAGAAACTGGAGAATACTATGTTTCACCACTTGAAGATCCCGAAAATGTTGATCAAAGGAGGGCAGAAGTAGGCTTACGACCTCTAGCGGAGTATGTAAAGAACTGGAACATGACATGGAACGTTGAAGATCATAAAAAACAGATGCTAAAACTTGAGCTTGATAAGAATAAAGAAGAGAAGAAATAATCATGCAAGCTAAAAGTCGTCCAATATCAGATTGGTTGCCCATTACAAAAAAAGAAGTAGAAGCGAGAGGGTGGGAAGAGCTAGATGTTATTCTCTTTTCAGGGGATGCCTATGTTGATCATCCTGCTTTCGGGGCGGCAGTCATTGGACGTATAATTGAAGACGAAGGTTTTCGTGTTGCGATCGTTCCTCAACCAAACTGGCAAGATGACCTAAGAGATTTCCAAAAAATGGGGAAACCAAAAATGTTTTTTGGCATCACCGCTGGTTGTATGGATTCGATGGTAAATCATTATACGGCCGCTAAAAGAAAGCGTTCCACCGATGCCTATACTCCAGGCGGAGTATCAGGATTTCGCCCAGACTATACGACTACTGTATATTCGACTATCTTAAAAGGCTTATATCCTGACGTACCGATTCTCATTGGAGGGATTGAGGCATCTTTGCGTCGAGTTACGCATTATGACTACTGGCAAGATCGATTATTTCCGACTATACTAGAAGACAGTAAAGCCGACATGCTTGTGTATGGCATGGGAGAACAACCTTTGCGAAAGATCATGCAAGAGTTAAAGAAGGGTGCTAAAATAGAGGACCTCAAACTTATTCCGCAGACAGGATTTCTACAAAACAAAAATGAAGATTTACCAGAATCAGAATGGGAGAGTATCCATCTTGCTTCTCATGAAAGATGTCTAAAAGATAAGCGTGCCTTTGCGGCGAATTTTAAACATATTGAACAGGAATCCAATAAGGTAAAAGCACAGCGGATTGTTCAAGGAATTAAAGACAAAAATTTAATCATTAATCCTCCGTATCCTCCAATGTTGGAAAACGAAATTGATGCTTCCTTTGATTTACCTTATACTCGATATCCACATCCAAAGTACAACAAGCGTGGTTCTATTCCCGCTTATGAAATGATCCGTTTTTCTATCAACATGCATCGAGGTTGTTTTGGTGGTTGTAGTTTTTGCACCATCAGTGCGCATCAAGGAAAATTTATAGCGAGTCGTTCTGAAGAATCAATTTTAAAAGAAGTCGAACAAGTAACTAAAATGGATGACTTCAAAGGATACATTAGTGATTTAGGAGGCCCTTCTGCTAATATGTACAAAATGAAAGGAAAGATACAATCGATTTGTGATCGATGTGTGGCTCCTTCTTGTATTCATCCTGTTATTTGTAGTAATCTAGATACGAGTCATAAACAAATGACTGAATTGTATCGAAAAGTAGATGAACACCCCAAGGTAAAAAAGGCTTTTGTCGGAAGCGGAATTCGATATGATCTTCTAGTGGATAGTTATAATAAGAATGGAGATGAGAGTCTGGATGAATATATGGAACAAGTTGTTTGCAGACATGTAAGTGGTCGATTAAAAGTAGCCCCGGAGCATTCCTCCGATGCGACACTTAAAGTGATGAGAAAACCTTCTTTCAAACATTTTAGGGAATTCAAAAAGAAATATGACTACTATAATAAGAAGCATGGTTTAAAGCAGCCTCTAATTCCATATTTTATTTCTAGTCATCCTGGATGTGAAGAGGAAGACATGGCCAATTTAGCAGCAGACACCAAAGATCTTGGTTTTAAATTAGAACAAGTCCAAGACTTTACGCCTACTCCCATGACCGTTGCAACCATCATATATTATACTGGATTGCATCCTTATACATTAAAGCCTGTTTATACGGCTAAATCCAAAAACGATAAAAAAAACCAACACCTTTTCTTTTTCTGGTACAAACGTGAAAACTACCATCAAATAAAATCCAAATTGAGCAAACTAGGTCGTGAAGATTTGATTGAAAAATTATTGCACGACAGAAAACGTAAGAAAAAAACAGAGATCATCATCAACAGAAAAAAAAGTTACAATCCCAAAAGCAAACATTCCAGAAAGAAAAGATAATATGAAAATCATTAGTCATTTATCCAGTCCAAACTTTGATTCATCTAGACAATTTTATAAAGTTTTTAATTTTAAAACCTTGCATGAGGATGAGCTTGGTGAGTACATTTCTGATGGAAAGTATATTTTTTTAATCAATAAAAACCGAAAGGGTAGAAACGGATTAATTTGTTATGTGGAAGATATCGAGAAATACACATCCATATATAACTCAATATATGATTCGGAGCACGATGGCACCTTCATTCAAGATCCAAACGGAATTCGAATTTTATTAAAACCCTTGGATGATTACCCTTTGCTTGATTCTTTCGATAAGTCCCTTTCCACTTTTGGAAATCCGTTTGGCATGGGAATAGAAACCATTGACATCGAAGAATCCATAAAATTCTGGAAAGAGCTCGGTTTTATTCCACCCGAGGGTGCTCCAATAAGTAATGGCTATATCGGTTTGAAAAATCAAAACTTTGAGTTGACACTTTACAGATACGGAGTATGTCCTCATAGTTTTAATAATCCTTCCTATACTTATTTTAATGGCAAAGAAGCCAATCCGATAATCATAAAAAAGATTCGCGAAAGCGGGATCACAATATCTGAAGAGATAGACATATTCAATAACAATAATTTTATCGACAATGTGATTATGAAAGATCCTGGTGGAACAGGTTTTTTTATTTTTAATGATTAACGACTTAAAGCTTAATCCAATGCCTTATTCAAAAAATCATCAAATGGTTTTAGTGCCTTAAATACTTTAAGGCAGTGCTTATCAAAATCCTTAACCAATACTTGTTCGTCAGTTAAATGATGAACAGCCAAATAACTTTTATATCGAAGCAAATCAATCTCTGGATGATCCTTTGGATAGTCCCGAGGACTTGTTTTTAATTGCTCCCCCTCAATTGAACCAAAATACTTCTTGAAACTAGCAGAGTTTATTATTTTTTTTAATGGAGCGGCATCAAAATCTATCTCTTTTCGAATCGCTTTTATCCAAGGACCTGGGGGCATATAAGCGCCACCCGCCAAGAAACAATTTCCTGGTTCGATATGAATATAATATCCTGCACGATCATGTAGTTTATTCGCAAAAGCGTTTAAATGAGCGCCAATATTTATTTTATACGGACTCTTATCTTTAGAAAATCGAGTATCGCGATATATTCGAAACACTGCCTTTTTAGCATTGACTTGCTCAATGGGTGGGTCAAATTTTGAAATCTGATTAATCATATGTTCCACAAATTCTACGAACTCGGACCTTGCCGCTTCGTACCGGAATTTATTTTCTGCAAACCATTCACGGTTATTGTTGGTCTTTATTTCGTTTAAAAAAACTAAAGTAGAATTAGAAATATTTTTCATTTGAATTATCGTTTTTTTCGATATGGTTTCTTTGTACCTCTTGTATTTTTCTTTCTACCTTTAAATGGTTTTCTCCCGCCACCTTTTTTATTCAATTTCCATTCCGGCCCTTTTCCTAAATCTGGACTCGGAGGAAGCTTTATGATTTCTTTTTCAATTAGTTTTTCAATCTTAGAAAACGAGTACATATCATCTTCATTGATCAAAGTTATTGCTACTCCCGTGCTGTCTGCACGGGCCGTTCTTCCTATGCGATGCACATAATCTTCTGCATCCTTGGGTACGTTGTAATTGATGACAAGATTCAATCCCTTGATATCGATTCCTCTACTGATCACATCCGTTGCCACAAGGATTTGAAACTTTTTGTTTTTGAAATCCGACATCACTTTGTTTCTTTCCGTCTGGTCCAAATTCGAAGAAATACCTTCTACCTTAAATCGTTCTCTTCTCAAAAAGCGAGTAATTTCAGATACATCTTTTTTAGTCGAACTAAAAATGATTACACTTTTGTATTCTTCCTTTCCCTTAATTAAATCATGAATCAATTTTATCTTCTGATTATTATAAACTAGATAAGCCGCTTGTAAAACACCAGCAGCTGGTTTGGATACTGCAATCGTGATTTCTTTAGGATTGTTTAGAATCTCTTTGGCAAATTTTCTGATTTTGGGCGGCATAGTTGCTGAGAACATTAAATTCTGCCGTTTAGGAGGGCATGCTTTAATAATTTTCATAATGTCATCATGAAAGCCTATGTCAAGCATACGATCTGCTTCATCCATGATCAGATGCTTCATTTCAGAAAAATCTACGTATCCCATATTCATGTGAGAAATGAGTTTTCCTGGAGTTGCAATCACGATATCAACTCCTTGGGATAATGCTTTTTTCTCTTGTCCCCAATCCAAGCCTTTTCCGCCTCCAAATATTGCTAAGGATGTTATTCCAGTACCATAGCTAAATGCCTCGATTTGTTGATCGATTTGAATCGCTAATTCCCGAACGGGAACAATGACTAAAGTGTTTAATTTCTTGGATGGATTAGCCATTATTTTGTGCATAACTGGCAGTATAAAAGCAGCAGTCTTTCCAGTCCCTGTTTGAGCACAGGCAATTAAATCGTGACCAGCTAAAATTTCAGGAATTGCTTTCTCTTGTATTGGGGTGGCATTTTCAAAGCCCATGTAAGAAATTGCAGTAACAATTTCTGGATTTAATCCACTATCCTCAAATCTCATACTTTTGAATTATGTACCTTCTTCATAAGGACACAAGGTACATAAATTAATCATATTATTAATTAATCTATATTTATGGAGCGTAAGCTATATTGTATGCTTTATGTCGGTCTGCGCCGAATGTAGAAGAAGTTTTCAAAATTATTTTAAAAAACGTGTAACCTTTTGAGAAATCCACTGTAAGCCTTAATACAAAACGATCAATAACAACAATGCTGACAGACGAAGAATTAATGACAAAAGTTGCTGATGGGGACATCCAAAGGCTGTCAATTTTGTTTGATCGTTACAATCGGCCTCTGTACAATTTTTTCTATCGTACGTCAAGAGATCAAATGTTGAGTGAAGACTTAACACAAAATGTGTTTGAAAAAATATTGAAGTATAAACATACTTTTCAAAAAGATGCCAACTTCAAAGCATGGATATATCGGATTGCAAGAAATGCTTATCATGACATATTCAGAAAGCAGCAAATCAAGATAAATTCTAATGTTGAGCTGTCTGAATTGAATATTGGATCTGAAATAATAGAAAAGAATTTTCTTCAAGCTGAAGAAAACAATTTGCTTTATCAAGCATTGAATCTATTAGATCCCATCGATCGAGAAACTTTGGTATTAACTAAAATCGAAAAACTCAAATACGCTGAAGTTGCTCAAATGCAAAACGCCTCTGAATCAGCAGTGAAAGTTAGAGTTTTTCGTGCTATGAAAAAATTAAAAGATCAGTATCACAAATTAGACGATTGTCATGGATATAGAAACTAAAATCATAAGCTACTTTGAAGGAGAGCTTTCTCCTCAAGAATGTTTGGAACTGGAAAAGCTTTCTAAAGAAGATACTTGTGTCAAAGAGACTTTGGAACATTATCGGTTGATATATGAATCCTTTGATCAAGCCAAAACATTCGCGCCAAGCGAAAACCTTCAAAATAGATTTGATACTTTTCTTGAGAACCAATTAAAAGACCAAAATATAAATTCGGATTCAAAGCTGAAGACTGCAAAAATTATTAGATTTTATCCCGCTCTTAAAATGGTTGCCGCAGTAGGTTTACTTCTCATAGGTATTTTCGTAGGTACCGAGTATTCCAAAAACAACGCAATGAGTGACATGACCAATGAAATGGCCAATATGCGTCATCAAATTAATCAATTGATGAATGAGGAATCTTCTATGGCTAGAATTCAAGCGGTAAATATGACAAGTGAAGTTGAACTCCAAAAAAATGAAAACGACATTTCTTCATTGTTGATTTCAACTCTTCAAAATGATAAGAGCAGTAACGTTCGTTTAGCGGCAGTACAATCCTTGGAAAATTTTATTTCTGACGAACAAGTTAGAGTAGCCTTGGTAAATGCTTTAAATACTGAAAAGGATGGTACCGTCTTAATAGAAATTATACAGCAATTGGCACATTATAAAGATAAGGGAGCCATTGAAAATCTTGAAAAATTAACCAAAGATGAAGAACTCTATAAATTCGTACGTGACGAGGCTC